>DATIYD010000239.1:0-41682 GCA_035517975.1 Thermoleophilia bacterium
GCGACCTCGAGGTCGATCTCGATGAACATCGGCGAGTTGCTGTGGAACGGCGCAACCGCATGTCCTTCGTCGTCAAGCACGCGGACAGCGGTGATCAGCAGCTCTTCCGGTATGCCGAGCGGCCGCGGAAGGTCGAGCACCGCACCCGAACCAGCCAACTGCTTCGCGATGTACTTGTTCACGATCTCGCCCGGGGGGCCGTCGGCAACGAGCTGGCCACCCTCGATCTCGACAACCCTCGTGCAGAGACCCCGCACGGCACCCATGTTGTGGCTCACCAAGAACACCGTGCGCCCCGAGCCGGCAATGGCGCCCATCTGTCCCAGGCACTTACGCTGGAACGCAACGTCGCCCACGGAGAGCACTTCGTCCACAAGCAGAATCTCCGGCTCGAGGTGGGCAGCGACCGCGAAGGCCAGTCGGACGTACATGCCGGTGGAGTACCGCTTGACCGGCGTGTCCAGGAACTCCGATATCTCCGAGAATTCGACGATATCGTCGAACTTCCGACCGATCTCGGCCCGGGTCATGCCCAGGATGGCCCCGTTCAAGTAGATGTTCTCGCGGCCACTCAGCTCCGCGTGAAAACCTGTGCCGACCTCCAGCAGGCTGCCGACGCGACCGTATATCTCTACCCGGCCCTTTGTCGGCTCGGTGATTCGGGTGAGGATCTTGAGCAGGGTGCTCTTCCCGGCTCCGTTGCGACCGATGATCCCGACCACCTGGCCGGCATCGACGTCGAAGCTGACATCGCGCAGCGCCCAGATGGAACTCACGTTGCCGGTTGACGAACCGAGGTTGCGGAGCCGCCGGATCGGCCGGGTCGCGACTTGGGTGATCGCATCGCGCAGCGTCTGAGCGCGCTGCTGTGCCGCACCGATCATGTACCGCTTGCCGAGCCCGGAGATGCTGACGGCGGTGCTCATACCACGTCGGCGAACAGCCGTTCCATCCGCCTGAAGTAGTACAGCCCGGTCACGAACACGACGACCACCATCGCGGCTGAGAGCCAGAACAACGTACCCGGAGCGGTCTCACCCAGGAGGGCCCAGCGGAAGCCGCCGATGACGCCGGTCATCGGGTTGAGGTTGTAGATCACGCTCGGCCACCCTTTGGGGATCTTGCTCGTGGGATAGGTCACCGGCGACACGAAGAACCACAGCTGCACCAGGAAGGGGATGACGTACTGTACGTCTCGGTAGAGGACATACAGAGCGCTCAACCAAAGCGCAACGCCGAGCGCCGTGGCCAGAGCCAGCAGGACAAACAGCGGCAAGGTCACGACTTGCCACGGAGGGACCACCCCATAGACGGCCATGAGCGCGGCGAGCACGAGCAGGCCGAGCAGGAAGTCCGGTACGGCGCCGAGCACGGCGCTCGCGGGTATGACGAGCCGTGGAAAGTAGACCTTCGTGATGAGGTTGGCGTTGCCCACGAGGCTCGCACCCGCTGCGGCGAGTGACCCGGAGAAGAGGTTCCAGGGGAGCAGACCGGTGAAGGCGAACACCGCGTACGGGACGCCGTACGCACCGCTGCCGACTCCCAGGAGCTTGTTGAAAACGACCGTGAACACCACCATCGTCAGGACGGGGTTCAGGATCGCCCAGGCGATGCCGAGCACGGCTTGCTTGTACCGGATGAGGATGTTCTTCCATGTGAGGAAGTAGAGGAGCTCGCGATACTGCCAGAGCTCCTTCAGGCCCAGCCGGGCCCACCCCTTGGAGGGCTCGATGATCGTCGTAAGGCCGACGGGCGCGGGCCCCTGATCGGTCGCCAGCCCCACCTCTACTGTCTCCCCCGTTGCCTGCTCGGGCGCCGCCAGCGCACAGTTGCGCAGCCGTGCTTGCTCCCCATGTCTGCCCGCATCGATCCCCCATGTCAGAGGCGTAGGTTCAAGACGTATAAGAATAGCCATCCGGCGGGCCACCGCACAACCGTGCCGCGTCGCCCGCGCCGACTACAAGAGCGCCGAGAATCGAGCGCAACGAGCCTGCTCACGCCGGGGTAGTGCAAGCCCTCGACCGATTTGACGGGCGGGCGAGCGTGACCCGCGAAAGGAGGGTGGCGATCGACCGACGGGGCGAGTAGAGTCACGGTCGAGACGCAGGCCAAGCCGGTCCGGACCTCGTCGGCGCGGCGCGTGCTGGTGTGGGCCTCGAAGAGACGGGACCGCGACTCTGTGGAGCCGCCCGCCGCACATGGGACACCTGGAACGCGTGAGATCGATCGGCCGGGACGAGCATCGCAGGCTCGTTGCCGTTGCGCGCTATGAGCGTAGCGTCTTTGTGAGCCGCCTGCTGGGTCGCCGGACACGTGTCGCTTTGACGATCGACACCGAACTGGGCTGGCACGACGCCGATGCGCTGAACGCGTCGCGCTTGCTGGACGTGCTCGCTGGCGAGCAGGTCTCGGCGAGCTTCTTCCTCACCGGAGCCTGGGTCAGTGCCAATCCCGATCTGGCCCGGCGGATCACGGCGTCTGGACATCTCGTCGGCAACCACACGTTCGACCACCCGCCATTGCGCTCACTGACCGAGGAGGAAATCCGCGACACGGTGCGGCGAGCCGGGGAACTCATCGAGCGTACGATGGGAGTCGACCCCCGACCCTGGTTCCGATGCCCTTACGGCGACGGCGCCGACGACCCGCGAGTGCGCCGCGTGCTGGAGACGCTCGGGTACCGACACGTCCCCTGGGACGTTTCGACCAAGGACTGGCTGGAGGGGCAGGAGCCGGAAGCGGTCGCGAAGACCGCTATTCGGGGAGCGATCGATGTCGGTGACGGCGCCCGCCTCCTGTTCCACAGCTGGCCAGACGCGACCGTGGGGGCCATGCCACAGGTCATCGCACGCCTGCGCAGGGCGGGTGCGTGCTTCGTCAGACTGGATGAGCTGTGAGGTCACCTCGGGTCGCGCCCGACCCGAGCGCGAGACCCGGGCGAGAGCGCTCATCCGGGCCGCCACCCTCGTGCGCCCACGGGTCGAGCGTGACGCTCAGGGATCGTAGGGCGACGGTGTGTAGCTGGTCGTGGTCCCCGTCCAGTTCGCCGTGAAGATTGGCGTCGCGGGGCGAGCTCCTGCGTCGAGGGAGCCGCTGACGACGTTGCCGTAGTTGCCGGCGAAGACGTAGAAGCCGGTGCCGCAGTAAGTGTCCGTGATCGTGAGGTCCTTGCAGAACTCGGACTGGAAGCATTTGTCGATCGGGTGCGTGCTCGTCGACCCCTTGAAGTAGCAACCAGTCACGCTGAAGTCGAGGTTCCAGAATCGATCGGGAATCGCGGCGGCTTGGGACGCGATCGGCGGATTGGAGCCGGCGACTCCGCCGAAGAACGTGGTCAACGAGTACGAGCGAGCGTAGTCGCAGATGTCCGCCGGGCACCAGAGGCTGTACTCGAAGAGGCAGTCCTGGAAGGAGTTGTCGTAGAACCCGTGGTCGACCCGCGACCAGTCGAAGTGCATGTTGTTCGCACCGCCGCTCGGCCGCGGGCCGTCCACGGCGTGCTCGGCGGGGGCCGGCTGGAAGAGCACGGTGCCGCCGAGGCCATAGCCGTCCACGCCACTGTGGTAGCCGTTCTTGACGCCGAAGTGGCACCGGTACCAATGGTCGCCGTAGACGCGCCCCCCGCCGGCCCGACAGTCGAGCCAGATGTTCATCACGTTCCCGAGGCTGCCATCTGTCCCATCGACGCTGTTGGTGGACTGCGGTCGCTCGAACTCACAGTCGTACCAGTCCGTGTCGATCATGTCGTAGGTCTCGACCGGGCCCGACCAACGACCGCTGCCCCAGTTGTCCCCAAGGTCGATCAGCTGCGCGCCCGTGTCCGAGCCACCCTTGAATCGCACGAAGGAAAAGACACAGTGCTGCGAACCGTTCGCCCGAGTACATGCTCCCGCGGCGCCGCTGCCACGAGGCACCGGCTTGAAGTTGCATGTCACACCGGGAGTGTTCTGGCCTACGAGCAGGTCCTGGATGGTCGAGTAGCTGCCCCAGTCCATGCCACGCGTACACTGCAGCCAGGTGCCGCCACCGCCGGCTACTGAGCTCTGATCCCAGATTCCCTGACCCGAGACGTTGATGTAGTCCGGCACGACAAACGTACCCGAGTAGGCGAACTTGCCTGCCGGGAACACGACAGTGGTGCCGGGACCGGCCGCGACTGCCTTGGCGACACAAGCATCGATCTGGGCCTTGGTGGCCCCACCGGGCACGTCAATCACACCGCCGGCCGGCGCGGGGGGCGGCGTGGGCGGGTCCGACGGCGTGGGACTGACTGTGGGCGGATCCGACGGCGCAGGCGCGACGGGATCCGGAGTGGGGGTGGGAGTGGCGTCGTGCTTCTTGCTGTCCTTCCACGCCTGCACGATCACCCCGGCCAAGCCGGCCACGGCCCGCCGGAGGTTGCGCGCGGCGATGCGCTGGACCGGGGCATCGAACCCATTCCGTGAGTAGTCGAGCACCAGTCTACGGTAGTCCCGATGGGCTAGAACAGCCGACGTCGCGGCACGCCGCGCGACTGAAGAAGAGATGCCCGAGACGGCGAGCCCCCGGGCCGCGCGGTTGACCCGATTGCCGTGCGCCCTGTTGAGCGCGCGCCTCACGCTCGCGTCGTATCGCGTCCTGAGCGTCCAGCCACGATGTGTCTTCAACTCGGCTCGGCAGCTGTCGGTGTCGATGGGATTGGACAGGTCGGCGAAGGTGTGAGCCAATTCACCGAACTTCCAGCTTGCGAGCTGAGTGTCGCCGGCCCGCAGCGCAGCGACCACGTCGGCGTAGTCATCAGCCACACTCTTCGCGGCCGACCGCACACGAGCCTTGCTCCATCGCCCAGCCGAGTAGGAGACGTTGTCGGAGCCGAACGCTGCATCGCACCTGTTCGCGCGCGCCGCTGCGATCGGGCGGTCCAGCCATGTGATGCCCTGGGCCGCGGCGACAGCACTTGCCTTATAGAGTACCCACTGCTGTGCCGTCACTGGGCTGCGTCGTGCAGCGGAGGGCTTGCACTGGGCGGTGTCGACAGAGAACGCGACCACAGCGCCGATGATCGCCGGAACCAGAGCGACGAGAATGACCTGCCGACGTGTCATGTCACACCCCTTGCTTTCGCAGCACCTGTTCGCCTCATCGCGGCGAAGACGCCAGGGCTGGTACCGACATCCCGCTCGGTCGGGCCTCGTCGAACGAGCCCCGGAGCGGCCGGAGTCGAGGGCTCGACGCGCCTGCTCGCTCTCGGCCCCTCAAACGTCGGCAGCAGGGTTCGGGGGATTAGGGCAGGGCGTCCATATGCGTTGACCATCCTGTAGACGACACGGACGGCAGGGCGTGCGCTTGGAGCGGTCCGTGACGGCCGAACCCGTTGACCCGCGGCGCGGCTGGACGAACCTGCGAATGAGCTCTGGGCTCACAATCGGGGCGCGTCAGAAGACGTGCGACGCACGCGAGAAGGCGCGGGCAGCTTTCGGGTCCGAAGAGAGGCAGTACCTCAACTCGCTTGCCGGCGGAGAAGTGGGCATTCCGCCGCCGGCCGCGGTGCGACGGCGGGACCCCCTACGGACGTCCGACGAACGGGTGGAGAAGGCGTGCGAGCCGGATGCGCAGCATCGACCGCCGGTACGTGGCCGGGTCGGTCAGACGCACTGCCCTGAGATAGGCTCCGTCCTCGCCGAGTGCGGAGAAGATCCTGACCTTCTCACGAAGGTCACCGGAGGTCAGCCGTTTCGTGACACGGTCCGCGCCTTCGGTGTGGTAGACGCACAAAGCACGGTGAAGGTAGTACCGGCGAGCCCGTAAAGAGATCTTCAGCCACACCGTCCCTTCGTAGCCCGGCAAGCGCTCGTCAAACCGGAGATCTCCGAGCAGCTCCGTCTTGACGATGCCACAGAACTGGCCGGAACGTCGGACACCGCCCGTTACCGGCAACCAGCAGTCGGTCGTCGGTCCGTACCCCGTCCATTCGCCCGTGACCGAATCGACACAGTTCGCGTTGACCGCGGTGGCGCCCGTCTCGTCGGCGCAGGCGAGCATGGCCTCGAGTGCGTCCGGTACCCACTCGTCGTCGGAGTCGAATGTCGAGAACCACTCCCCCCGGATATGCCCGAGGCCCGTGTTCTTGGCCGCGGTCACGCCTCGGTTGTGGGGGTGTTTGTATACCAGGATGCGCGGATCGTCGTAGCCCGCCAGTACCTCTGCGGACGCGTCGGTGGAGCCATCGTCGACGATGATGAGCTCCCAGTCCCGGTGGGTCTGCTTGAGCACGCTGTCGATCGCCCGCGGCAGCGTGTCGGCGCGGTTGTACGTCGCCATGACTATGGAGATCACCGACCACCTGCCCACGTCTGAGTCGCCTCGGCTCGTGCGAGGCCTGGCGCGACTCCTGAAAGCATAGCAGACGCCTGCGCGCATCCGCGGACACCACCTCGGCACGCCGCTACCATGCCCGGCCGCGGCCGGGCATGACGAGGACTGCCCGCCTTCTCTAGCTGGTCGGGTCGAACGGAGACCGCGTGTACGACGTGTCGCTGCCGACCCACCCGACTCGGAACAGCGACGTCCTCGGCCTGTCGGCGTTCGAGAACGTGCCGGTCACCGAGTTGCCGTAGTGGCCGGCGAACACAGTCCAGCCGCCACCCGAGAACGAGTCGACCACCTCGAGATTCCTGCAGATCTCGGATTGCACAGTGCCGTATATCCCCGAGCTGGTGGACCCCTTGAAGTAACAATACGCGATGCGCAAGCCGTCGAACCACATGGCCGACGGGATCGCGGCCGCCTGGGCCGTCGTCGGCGGGTTCGACCCGACGACGCCCCCAAATCGCGTCGTCAGCGAGTACGAGCGCGCGTAGTCGCAGGCATCCATCGGGCACCACAGGCTGTACTCGAAAAGACAACGGGTGAAGGTGACGTCGGAGAAGCAGTGCTCGACCCGGGACCAGTCAAAGCCCATGTCGACCGCGCGTCCGCTGGGCCGGGGACCATCGTCCGCATGCTCCGCCGGAGCGGGCTGGAACAGCACCGTGTTGCCGAGGCCGTAACCGTCGACGCCTGAGTGGTAGCCGTTCCTGACGCCGAAGTGGCAGTTGGTGAAACGCAGGTCCTGGACCCGACCGCCGCCGCTGCGACAGTCGAGCCAGATATTGAGGATGCAGCCGAGCGCGGTGCTCCGACCCAGTACGGCATTCGTCGCCTGGGGCCGTTCGAACTCGCAGTTGCTGAACGTCGTGTCGACCATGTCGTATCTGCACACCGGCCCCGACCAACGGCCATTGCCGAAGTTGTTGCCGAGCTCTATCAGACTTGCTCCGGTGTCGGAGCCGCCTTTGAAACGAACGTAATTGAAGGTGACGTGATGAGACCCATTGATCCTCGTGTTACGACCCGCCGAGGAACTGCCCCGCGGGACGGGCTGGAAGGTCGACGACACACCGGCGGCGTTCTCGCCGATGAGCAGCTTCGAGACGGTGAGGTCGCTTCCCCAATCCATGCCGCGACATTCGAGCCAGGTACCGCCACCGCCACCGGCCACACCCTGCCTCCAGATGCCGGCTCCCCGGACGTTGACGCCGTCCCTGGCCGTGAACCTGGCCTTGTAGACGAACTTCCCCGCTGGAAAGACGAGCGTGGTTCCCGGTCCATCCGCGACTGCCCGAGCCACCGCATGATTCACCTGCGCCTGAGTGGCGTGCGAGGGAACTCGGACGATCGCCGCCTTCGCCGAGAAGTCGGCCGTAGAACATGCGACGATCGGGACGGCCAACAGCACGACGAGGGCGGCTCTGATAGCAACCGTTGCGTGCGCCCTCCACGGGGAAGGGGCTGCCTGGCGGCGCAGGCCCTTCTGGCGTCTGCGTGGTCCCATGACAACCTCCATGACTCAGGTCGCGCTCATCGCAGGCGTTTCGAGCCGAGACGGCGACAAAGGCGAAGCGAGCACAACCGCCGGGCGATCTGGCAGTCACCTCGCCGCCACGCCCGGTCGGCGACCTGAGCCTCAGCCGCAGGCGCGACAGAGCGGGTTCGTTCCCAGCACCTTGGCTTGCCGGAATTCCCGAAAGGGCTTGCCGAGCCAGACGTCATTGAAGCTCTGCCGGAACACGTTGCCCATGACCGCCGCCCTGTCAGAGCCGAACAAGGCATTGCAGGGTGCCACGTCTCCATTGGCTCGCACGAAAATACTCTCCCACGGCTGCGTGCATCGGGGAAGCCCGATGGCGTTGGACAGTCGGACCAGCGGCCTGGGCCACGATGATCGCGCCAGGCCGGGCACTTCCAGACCCACGGTGGCGGCCAGGTCGAGCAGTTCCTCCTCTCGGATCGTGGACATCTCCGCTCCGGAGGGGCGCAGAGAGGCAGCAACGTCGTCGACAGCCTCAAGCCCGAGGAACGAAACCCTGTCGAAGCCAAGACTTGCCGCCAAGAGGAGAATCTGCGGTATCTCGCTGTAGTTCGCGCTGCTGATCACTGTGCTCATCGACACGCTGAGCGTGCGGGCGCGACGCTGTTTCGCCTCAGCCACG
This sequence comes from Thermoleophilia bacterium, assembly GCA_035517975.1. GTDB lineage: Bacteria > Actinomycetota > Thermoleophilia > UBA2241 > UBA2241 > Bog-752. The sequence goes on from DATIYD010000239.1 coordinate 8,511, forward strand.
AGGTCACCGACCAGCTGCTTCCAGCTTTCGAATCGCGCTCCGAGTCGACAGCTCTCGAAGGTCGATTCCGTGGCGCCGTCACAGGAGATGATCACACGATGAATGCCATCGCGCGATAGTATTTGTTCACGTGCCTGAGATGTTAGTAATGTGCCATTCGTAATGAAATCGCACGGTATTCCGCGCCCTGCAAGAATATCGGCTAAAGAAAAGAACTCAGGATTGACCAGTGGCTCACCAACGCCGCTGAGCCTCACGAAGGCCGGAGTGAACGGGAGCCAGTCGACGATGGCCCGAACATCGCTGGAGGAGAGATGTTGGCCGGAGCTGGTCTCTCGCGAATGCGAACAGGTCGGGCAACGAAGGTTGCACTTGTTGGTTGCTTCGATCTGTATCGTAGTAGGAATGCGTCGTGGGCGCCCGGGATCGAGTCGGACCGCCACTCGAAGAGGAATACGGCGCACCTGCCCCGCGCGTGCGCGCAAGAGTGGCGGCAGCGTCAACCGACGCGTCCTCCACAGTCGAGCCGGGCTGGGCGGGACCCCTCGCTCTTGGCATGCTTCGTTCGGCCCCAGCTCAGCGTGTTCGTCGCTGGTGCCCGAGCTGGTCGGCTGAGCGACACAGGCGAGGTTCCGCGACTCGTCCATGCCGGACATACTATCGCACGTGCACCGATCCTTGTGACATGCGCGTAGCCGCCGAGGTAGACGAGACCAGACGGATGCTCGCCGGATGGGGCGACTCGCGCATCGCCGTTCGAGAGCACGTCCACGACAGGGTGCTGGGGCGGAGTGCAATAACCGATTCGCACCTGAGCGCCGTCAGCCGACAAGGACATCGTCAATCGGGCCGCGGGGCAGCCCCGACGCCCCACGGAGCAGTGGTCAGCTCACCGGATCTGAATGCCCAGGGGCACCTTTGTGGAGGCGGCGGATACCCATGCGCCGCAACCCGTCCGAGAAGAGCGCGACGAAATGCCGTCGCGTACCGACGAGCCAGACATAGCCCACCGTGCGGTAGCCGCTTTTCGTCTGTCCACGACGTGATGCGAAGTTGGCGTGGTCTACGAAGCCGAGCAACCCGTGGCTGTCCGCGCACATGCGGTCCTCCAGGAGCACACGATGCCGATAGGCCTGCAGTCCGAGGCCACGGAACTCGGGCAATGTAAACCCGGCGTAGTTGTAGACGTACTGCGCGGGAACGGAGATCACGAAGCCGGGGATGAGTTCGGGACATCCCCGCGTGTGCGCCCACGTGTATCCGGCAAGCTCGCCGTCCGCGTAGCTGAGCAGACAGGTGTCCCCGGCGAGGAACGCGTCGACCTTGCTGGGTCCGATCCCGAGCAGCGGATCCGCCGCCATCGCGTCCAGGTCGGCACGAGTCGCCGGGCGTGTGCTGAGACGCGCGCTCCATGTCGGGTCGGGCTCCCCGAGCCGTTCCCGATCCAGCACGATGATGTCCAGCCACGCGAAAAGAATCACCGCGTTCAACACGCGGTACGAAGCGTGTTCCAGCGCCGCGATGGTACCGAACCGCCGGCGAATACCCCGCACCGTGTGGACATTCTTGACCACGCGCCTTGTCGCCTCGGCGCCGCGGACGCGCATGGCCAAACCCTTGATCGTCTCGGGTCCCGCGCGTCTGGATACCATGTCTCGCCGACCTCCGTCCTGCTAGTACAGCCGCGCGACCGCGTCGCCGGCCGCGATACCGTCGCCTGCCTCATTGCGCACGTGGAGCTCACAGCGAACGAGACGACTGTCCCCGACAGTCTCGAAACCGACTATCTCGCCTGTGCAGTGGAGCGCGACCCCGGGCACCGCGCTCCCGCTGACCCTCCAGGACAGCCGGGCGATCTCTCCAGACTCGGCGAGCCAGTCGGTGAGCATCCGAGCGAGGAAATCGCCCAACAAAGCTCGCTGGACGACCACGTCCGGCAGACCGTCGGCCAGCGCTGCATCTTTGTCGTAGTGGATGCGATGACGGTTCCAGGTCGCGGCGCTGAACATGAACAGTTGCACGCGGCTCGGGACGACCACCAGTTCGGGTATCAGTGCCGGCAGCCGCTGCCGCGTGCCGTTCTGGTGCGAGTCCACCGCCACTCAGACGCGTTTGATGTAGGTGGCGGCCTCAGAAGCCACCGGTCTGCCGTCGGCATCATCGAAGCGGGTCTCCACCACGATCATCCACAGTGGACCACTTCTACCCTGTCTGGTGTAGATGTCACTGATCCGCGACGTGACTGTGATCGTCTCACCTGCCCTTGCTAGCCGGTGAACCGTGTAGTCGCTGCTGCCTCCCACCGTGCGTTGGGCGGGAAGCGGTAGGTCGAGCTCCGTGGGAGAACCATCCGGCGGAAGCAGATCAGGCGACACGTCGTCATAGGTCATGGTCTGGCAGAAGAGTGGCGGCGCGACCACGGATCCGTGACGAGTCGTGCGAGCGTAGTCCTCGTCGAAGTGGATGGCGTCGGTGGCCCCGATCGCCTGGGCGAAACGCCTGATATCGCGCACCGTCACCTCGTGCCGACGGACGCGCTCGACACCGATCAGGGCGCGCGCCGCAGCGGGAATCTCGTCATGAGAACTCACAACGAACACGATAGCATCGTCGGCTCACGCCGTCACCGCTGCATCCCGGCGGCGTCGAGTCCGCGAGAGTCGCGGATGCTATGATGCAGCACTGCGCAAGCGATAGGGGAGTCGCCACGTGACGGTACGAACAGTAGGCATCGATGCTATGGCCTTCCACGGGCCTGAGCACTACGTCGACATGGCCGACCTTGCCGCAGCTCGGGGCGTGGAGCCCGAGAAGTACACCCGTGGCCTGGGACAGCTCGCAATGGCCGTGCCGACGCCCTGTGAGGACACGGTGTCTCTCGCCATCTCCGCCGGGCGCAAGGTGCTGCAGAAGTTCGACGTCGATCCGGCCGAGATCGGAACACTGGTCGTCGGCACTGAGACAGGCGTGGATCATAGCAAGCCGGTCGCGACATACGTTCACGAGCACCTTGGTCTGGCGACGAACTGCCGTAGCGTCGAGACCAAGCACGCGTGTCTCGGCGGCTCGGCCGGCCTTAGCCTGGCGATGGACTGGATCGCCGCAGGCCGTGCGTGCGGCCGCAAGGCGCTCGTAGTGGCCGCCGACATCGCTCGGTACCGGCTCGGTACGCCCGGTGAGCCGACGCAGGGCGGAGGTGCCGTCGCCTTCGTGGTGAGCGAACGTCCGCGCCTGCTCGAATGCAATCCCGACATCTACGGCGACTACACGCGGCAGGTGATGGATTTCTGGCGACCACTCTACTCCAAGTACGCCTTCGTCGACGGTCACTACTCCATCGACTGCTACCTCGAAGCGCTGGCGAGTACCTGGGCCGACGCGGCCAGCAAGCGCGGCGCTGAGCACCAGCTGCCGATCGCCGGGCTCGACGCCTGCTTCTATCACGTGCCGTTCGTGAAGATGGCCAAGAAGGCTCATCATCGCCACTGGGAGGCGGAGCTCGGCCGAGCGATCGGCCCGGACGACTCATCCGCGCTCGCTGTGATCGACGACTCGTTCGAGCAGCGCGTGAAGCCCTGGCTGGGACTCAATGCGACGGTGGGCAACATCTACACCGGGTCGCTGTTTCTGGCGGTCGTCGACTACCTGCGGCGCATCGACTCCCAGCGCGAGGGAAGAGCGGTCAGCCTGTTCGCCTACGGCAGCGGTTGCGGCGCGTCACTCCTGTTCGCGCGGGTCGCGCGTGATGCCTCGACGCAGACGAGCAAGCTCGACCCGCGGGCCGACCTCGATCGCCGCCGGCGGTTGGCTGTCGTGGAGTACGAGGAGCTGACCCGTATGGCCGAGGCTATCGACGTTGACAACGGCGCGACGCTCGATCCCTCGGAGTGGGGGCTGGAACCGGGCGTGTATTACCTGGGCACACGCGACCACATTCGTCAATACGGCTCGTGAGCTGCCGACGAGGGCACGTCCGGCGAGCTGCCCGGATCAGTCCTCTTTCATGGCCCCGGTTCTCGACCGGCGCCGCGCTTGCAGCCTTCTGATCGCGCCGGCGGAACTGACGATCGCGGGCGAGAAGATGCGCTCATGTATCGCGACCGACTTCCTGGGCTCGCCCTTGGGCACGAATCCACGCTTGAACTGGTTGATGCCCCAAAGCCCGTCGCCTGGCCTGGCCGAGAGGCTGTAGCCGTCAAGATCGAACTCCGTGAACCCTTGCGCCTTGGCCCAGCACATGGCGTCCCAAAGGAGCCGATGGCTGGTCGGGAGATTCCCATGACGTCGCGACGACGGCATCATGAGCATGTGGGCGGTGGAGCGGAAGGCCACCACGAGGACCGCCGCCAAGGGCTCTCCGTCGAGGCGCGCCACGAAGATCGTGCCGCCGGTACCGTCACGACACCAGTCACGGCTCACGGCCTCGATCCACGACGCGTCCGTCGGCTGCGTGCCTGTCCTGGCCGACATCTCCGCATCGAGCGCGGCGAGCGCGTTCCGGCCGCCTGCTCCATCCTCTTCGGTGACCTCGATGCCCAGTCCGGCCGACTGTCTGATCCTAGAGCGATAGCGCGATCGAAACGACGCCAGGATATCGTCCTCAGGTCGCTCGAGGTCGACGACGAGGGTCGCCCAGCCGCCCACCGCCCTTCGCCGCACGAAACCATGCGCGTCGAGGATCGTCTCGACCTCGTCTCCGACCGCGTCCAGACTCATGGCGGGCTGCAGACGCAAGCGTGCCGCCTCGCTGCGCAGCGTCTCGATCAGCCACGGCAGCCACTCGTGCAGGACGCTGGGATCGAGCAGCGTAGGACCATGCTCGAACTCCCAGAACACGCGGCGCGGCACCGGCAGCCGGCGCCTCACACCGAGTGCGGTCAGGCAGATGGCGCCGTCGCGCTCGCACCAGAAGAAGTAGGGGCTGCGAGAGTGCTCCGAGCGACCGCCGCACGCAGCTTCCGCCCACGCCGGATCCTGCGCGAAGTGCGCCGCCGGCGCGCCGGCATTGAACTCACGCCACAGCTCGGTCCGGCGCTCGTCGAGTCGTTCGTCAACGTACGCCACGATGGCCACAGGGGTTCACCTCATGAAGCGCAAGACGCCCGCCCGCAGGCTCACCGGCGTGCCGTCGGGCCGCAGGCTGCCCAAGGTTCGGATCAACGGCCCGGTCGGCGACGACGATACCAGGCGTCACCGCGACGGCGCGCTTCCCTCATCGCTGTTCGGTGGCTCGCAGTCTAAGCGAAAGTGAACGCTGGGGACAAGCGCGCTCGTCGGGCGAACGTCACGACGGCATCCGTGGGGCGCGCTCGAAACCAACCACGTGGCGGTCGGCAGTCTGCGTGCTCGAGATGAAGGCCCGAAAACGACGGGCTCGCGCAAGCCCGTCGTCTCTTCCACCCGCTCGCAGGCGGCTCCCCTAGCTCATCGTTCGATACGATGATAGCCTCGGTCCCAGAAAGCAGCACCGCGCGGCCGCGATCCCTCGTCGATGCGGAAGCCGAACTCTATCTTCTCTCGGAGGCGGGATTGATCAGCAACAAGCGAGCCCCGATCGCCACGGCAACGCTCAAGCGGGCCGCGATCCTCGGACGAGTCATCGAGGGCATCAGTGCACGAGACGACGAGCGCCGCGAGCTCGCCCGCCGCCGTGGGCAGCGGCGAACGCCTGCCAACGCGGCGATCGCGACAAAAGACGTGACGGGCTGAGGGGAGTCGTGTCCGGCTTCGTCCTCCTCGTCCAACGCCGCGGGCCCTGCCCGCCGCGGATGAACGCCACGCTGGCCCGCCTGGCCCGGCACCTTAGTCCCGACAACATCACGCCCAACCCGCCGGAGATCGTCGTCGATGGCGGGCTTGCTCGCCTGGTCCTCAACCCAGTCGAAAGCATCCAGACGACCGACCACGCCCTCCTCCTCGGCGCGCTCTTCGAGGACGCCGACTGGTCCACCCGCGGCACTCAAGCCCCCGACGGGGCTTTTGCCATCGCTCGACACGACGCGGACCAGGTGGAGCTGCTCACCGACGTCTATGGCTCGCGTACCATCTGGTACGCCCACCGCGACGAGCTCTTCCTTGCATCCACGTCTCAGCGTGCCCTCATTGCCCTGCTTGGCGACTACGAACCATGTCCCGAGACGGCCGCGTGGATGACGGCTTCGGGGAACCTCGGACCGGAGCGCGGCTGGGACAACCGTCTCGCGCGCGTCACTGCGGCGACCCGCCTGCGTCTCGACCGCCGCACATGGACGATCGCAGTCGACCGCGGAGGGTTCACCTACAGCCCCGTCACGCTGCCGTGGAAGACTCATCTGGCGCACATGAAGGAGGGCATCTTCGCGGCGTGCGCGGCCGTCCACTTGGGGCAAGCCCGTGCCGCCCTCGCGCTCTCGGGGGGGTGTGACAGCCGTTCGCTGCTCGTCGGCCTCGCGCGAGCGGGCCTGCCGCTGACGTGTCTCACCTGGGGGCTGCGGGCATCGCTCACCGACCCTCGCAGCGATGCCTCCATAGCCCGCCGTCTCGCAAAGCGATTCGGGCAGCCTCACCAGTACCTCCCGCTCGATCAGGGCGACCGGTCCGTGCGAGACTGTTTCACGCTCTTCTTACGGAGCGGCGAGGGACGCATCGAGGACTACAGCGGCTACACGGACGGGTTCGACGCCTGGCGCCACATCTTCGAGGAGGGCATCTCGGTCGTGCTGCGAGGAGACTCACCCGGCTGGGGCGTCTACCTCGAGCCGTTCAACTACTCATGGACCCGTTGCGCCCATCACCACGCCACACTGGTCGAGGACTATTCCGAGGGCGATCTGATCCAGACCCTCGAACTCGCGCGCCAACACCTCCCCGAGTGCTTCTTCCCCACCGAGGGTGAGACCCTCGATCACTACCGCGACCGCCTCTACAACGACTACGAGCTGCCCACGTGCATGTCCGCCATGAACGACCCCAAATGCGTCTATGCGGAAGTCGTCAACCCGCTGTTCGCCCGCGTCCTGGTGTCGACCGTGGCGCAGCTTCCCGACGAAGTGCGCCATCTCCGACGCGGCTTCGAACGCGTCGCGGTGTCATTAGTACCGGACGTGCCCCTCGCGACTCACCCTGCCGACGAGCCACTCGACCGCTATCTCGCGAGACCGACCGTACGCGCCGAGATCCTGGCCGAGCTCTCGTCCGAGAGTGCGCGGCGGGTGTTCTCCGCGGCTGCGCTCGGCACCGTGATCGCCGCCGCGGAGCGACCTGCGACGACGACGAGCGGGCGCCTCCGAGACGCCGTCAAGACGCGGGTCCCCAAGGGCCTCGTGAGCGCTCTCGGCGTGAGACCGCGCCTTCACTCCGAGGCGCCGAGACTTGCGTATCGGATGTACATCGCCTCGCGCATGGAGGCGATCGCGCGGGAAGACGCGGCGGCAATGGCGAACTGAGTCGAATCTCAGATCGCCGGCACGGCTGTATCCGCAGGCGCCGGCGCACTCGACTCCCGCAACCACTCCGCCTCGCGCCGGAGGCCCTCGTCAAGGGAGACCTGCGGCGCGTAGCCGAGCTCGTCCTGAGCGAGGGTGAGATCGGCCCACGTGTGTTTCACGTCGCCGGCCTGGATGCCCTCGCCCCTGAGGCGCGCCGTGCAGCCGCTCACGTTCTCGAGACTGTGGATCGCCTCGAGCAGGGTCACGCGCGAGCCGCCGCCAAGGTTGTAAACAGCGCCACCGCGGCCCTCCATCGCCAGCACGATGCCCTCGACGATGTCGCTGACGAAGGTGAAGTCCCTGGTCTGATTACCCTCGCCGTACATCTCGAGCGGGCGACCCTCGAGTAGGGCGCGCAGAAAGATGTTGAAGGCCATGTCAGGGCGCTGGCGCGGTCCGTAGACCGTGAAGAAGCGCAAGGAGACGGCGGGGACACCATGGTTGCGGTGGTAGAGGCGGCAGAGCTGCTCGCCGGCCAGTTTGGTGACCCCGTACGGCGAAACGGGGCGGCAGTTCGCGTCCTCGCGCATTGGGAGCTGGTCCGTGTCGCCGTAGACCGACGACGACGAAGCGTAAACGAGCTTGGGCACGCCGGCTTGCTTGCAGGCCTCGAGCACGAGCTGGGTGGCCAGCACGTTGTTGTCGCTATAGGTGCGAAAACTACGACCCCAGCTCGCACGCACGCCGGCCTGGGCGGCGAGGTGCACCACGCAGTCGGTCCCGGCGAGCAGCGGCGCCAAGCGCGGCCCGCCCAACGAGCCGGCGCCTTCGCGCGCGTCGCCGTCGGCCGCCGCCAGCGCGAGGAGGTTGTCCGTGACCAGCGTAAACCGTTCACAGGCTCGCGCACCGGTCAAGTTGGCCTCTTTGAGGGGCCTCGGGTAGTAGTCCTCGAACGAGTCGATCCCGACGACCTCGCAGCCGTCGGCCAGCAAGCGATCGACGAGATGCGACCCGACGAAGCCGGCCGCGCCGGTCACCACGATGCGGCGACGCTCGGTCGGTTTGTCAACCATCGCTTCCCGCGCAGATGGCCGTCTCACGCGACCACGTATCCTCTAGTAAGCCCCGCGCCGGGCAACGACAGCGGGGATGGTACCGAGCAACAGCTTGATGTCCCAGCTCAGAGTCCAGCCGGTGACGTACATGTAGTCGAGCTTGACCATCTCGTCGAAGGGCACGTCGTTGCGACCGGTGACCTGCCACAGCCCGGTCATACCGGGCGTGATATCGAGCCGCTTCTTGGTCCAGCCACGGCAACGCGCCGCCTCTTCGACCCAGAGCGGTCGCGGCCCCACGAGGCTCATCTCGCCGCGCAACACATTGATGATCTGGGGCACCTCGTCGAGGCTCGACTTGCGCAGGAAGCCGCCCAGCCTGGTCGTGCGTGGGTCGTGCTTGATCTTGAACATCGGCCCGGAGTACTCGTTCTGGTCGGCCAGGTCGTGGCGGCGGTCGGCAGCGTCGACGTGCATAGAGCGCAACTTGTAGATGCGAAACACGCGGCCGCCGCGCCCCATGCGCTCCTGCCTGAAAAAGACCGGACCGCGCGAGTCGATCTTGATGGCCACCGCGAGCACGGCGAGCAGCGGAAGCGCGACCAGCATCAAGATGCCGCCGACCAGCAAGTCGAATGTGCGCTTGACGACCATGTTGAACCGCGACAGCTCGACGTGGGCGACTTCGAGCAGCGGTATGCCCTCGACGTCGTCCATCTCGGTCTGAGAGCTCAGGATCTCGAAGAGACGCGGCACGATGTTCACGCGCACGCCCCGGTTGGCGCAGGCGCGCACGATGTCGAGGATCTGCTGGTGGCGGGCGCGCGAGAAGGCGATGATGACCCGGGTCACGTCGTAGCAGGCGATGACGTCGTCGAGCTCTTCGAGGCTGCCGATGACCGGCACGGTAAGCGTGCGTCCGCCGAAGGGCTCGCCGTCGTCGAGATAGCCGACCAGCTGCAGGTTGTACTCGGGGTGCTTGGCGATCTTCTCGCCGAGAAGATGGCCCACGGCGCCGGCCCCCACGATCAAGGTGCGCTCCGACAGCCGGGAAGACTGCCAGAAGGCCGCCCGGCCGATCGCGCGGCAGATCGGCACCGTGACGATTTCGGCGCCCCAGAACACCGCGATGAACCCGAGTGAATCGGTCGATCCGGACGCCAGCAGCATCAGCACGAGAGCGCTCCAGGCAGCCACCGAGAGCGCGGTCAGACCGCGCAGGCCCTCGGAGAAGACCCAGCCGCTGATGCTGCGGGCCGAGCTGCGATAGAGGCCGTAGCCGTAGGCGACGAAGACCGTCCAAGGCACCATGAGCGCGGCGACCGGCAGAGACGGTCTGCGCTCGGCGTACTCGGCCAGCGAGCGTCCGAGGAACGGGACATGCGAGACGGCCGGCAACAGCGTCACGGCCACGACCAGGGCCACAGAGAGCGCGACGACGTCGCCGGCGAGCGTCACGAGGGCGCGCCGGCTGCCGACGGAGGGCGCCGCGCGGGCGGCGTCTTCGGCGAGCGGGACGACGCCCGCCTGCAGGACCCCACCGTCGACGGAGCGTGAGCCCGTCGCGTAGGTCTTCTTTACGATGTCGTTGGCCACGACACCGGGCCCCTCTCCGCCCGCCTCTTCGCCCACATGCACGAACCCACCGTTCCCACGCCGACCCCTGATCATCACCGTCACCCGCCGACGAGGCGGCCCACCGCCGCCAGAGAGTTCATCGGTGCGCGCGGTGTCGCGCTTGAGCACGATCGCACCTGGTCGGCCACCAGTCGCCTCCCCCCGGACCCGGCATCAGCAGCGTCGTTCCAGCCGCTCGATCGCGGTGGCACGACCACCCTGGACGGCGACCACGACGGCGTTGATGCGCACGTCGCCCTCGGCCACCTCGAACTGCGCCGGCAGCTCAGAGAGGAAACGGCGCAGGATGATCTCGCTGCGCACGCCGATGACCGAATCGCGCGGGCCGCACATGCCGACGTCGGTGATCGCCGCCGTGCCTCGCTCGCTCACGCGCTCGTCGGCGGTCTGCACGTGGGTGTGCGTGCCGATGACCGCCGTGACCCGGCCGTCGAGGTACTGCGCCATGGCGACCTTCTCGCTCGTCGCCTCGGCGTGAAAGTCGACGACGATGGTCTCCGACAGCGTCTGGGCTTCGTCGACGAGCGCGTCGACGATGCGAAACGGAGAGATGCCGACACCCGTGAAGACCTGTCCCATGAGGTTGACGACGGCGATCTCGTCGCCGTCTCTCGTGGCGCGCACGGTCAGGCCACGGCCGGGGCTGGACGGCGGGAAGTTCGCCGGCCGCACGATGCGGTCGCTCGAGTCGAGGAACGGGTAGACCTCGCGCTGGCGCCAGATGTGGTTGCCCGTGGTGATCACGTCGACGCCGCCGGCAAGCAGCTTCTGGGCCAGCTTCGAGGTGATGCCGGCGCCGTTGGCGACGTTCTCGCCGTTGGCGATCACGAAATCGACCTCGTGCTCGGCCACGAGCGCGGGCAGCTCTCGCACGACGGCATCGCGGCCGGGCTGGCCGAACACGTCGCCCAAGAAGAGGATGTTCACGCTCGGCTCGTTTCCTTTCGCGCCCGTGGGCCGGTTGCCGGTGGCCGTAAGTCTACCCTGCCGGCAACGATGCGGACCGGCGCCGGGGCACGAGGCGGTGCTCCGCGGACGCCCCCCCCGGGGATACGCCGCGGTGCTTCAGGCCCCGAGCAGCAGCCGCACGGCCCCCTGCGCGGCGGCGATGACGGGTGCCGGGTAGACCCCGACGATCAGCACGCCGAGCACGGTGACCGCGGTCGCGGCCGAGATGCCGGTGTCGGCCGTGAGCAGCGCGGGCTGCTCGGCCCCCTGCTCGGCCTCGCGGAAGTACAGATACCACACGACGCGCAGGTAGTAGAACGCCGACACCGCGCTCATGATGACGGCGACGACGGCGAGCCAGGTCAGGTGAGCCGAGACCACGGCCGAGAAGACGAAGAACTTGGCCCAGAAGCCGGCGAGCGGCGGGATGCCGGTGAGCGAGAGCATGAACAGGGTGAGGGCGAGCGCCGTGAGCGGCATGGAGCGGCCCAGACCGGCCAGTTCGTCGAGCGTGTAGGCGAAGGGCCGGCGGTTGCGGATCAGCACGAGCACACCGAAGGCGCCGAGGTTCATGAAGGTGTAGGCCGCGAGGTAGAAGAGCACGGCGCCGGCGCCGGCCGAGTCGTGGCTGCGCCCGACGGCGACCAGGCCGAGCAGCAGGTAGCCGGCATGAGCGATGCTCGAGTAGGCCAGCATGCGTTTGAGGTTGCGCTGCGGCAGGGCGAGCACGTTGCCGACGACCATGGTCAGCACGGCCAGCACGATCAGCACGTTGGACATGCTCTGCGACGCGGGGATCAGCGCGAAGGCGACGAGGCGCAGGAAGCCGGCGAAGGCCCCGGCCTTGATGCCCACCGACATGAACGCGGTGACCGGCGTGGGGGCGCCTTCGTACACGTCGGGCGCCCAGCCGTGGAACGGCACGGCCGCGATCTTGAAGCCGAAGCCGGTCGCCACGAGCACGAGCGCGACCAGCAGCATGGCGTTGCGCGGGTCGGTCGCGCGGAGCGCGTGGTGGATCGTCTGGTACCACGTGGCCCCGGTCGCGCCGTAGACGAGCGCCAGGCCGAACGCCAGCACCGCCGCGGCAAAGGCGCCGTTCAGGAAGTATTTGATGGCGGCCTCGCCCGAGCGCCGGTCGCTGCGCAGCACGCCGGCCAGCACGTAGCTGGGCAGCGACATGAGCTCGAACGAGACGAGCAGCGCGATCAGGTCGGTCGAGATCGCCATGCCGATCATGCCGGCGATGATGAGCAGCAGCAGGCCGTAGAACTCGCCGGGCCTGATGCGATGCTGGGCGAGGTAGCCGTCGGAGAGCATGATGGTGATCACGCCGATGCCGCAGAACAGGACGGTGAAGAACAGGCCGTAGAGGTCGAGCCTCACCATGCCGCTGAAGCCGTACTGGCCCTGGCGCGCGTTCATGGCAAGGCCGCCGTCGAACACCCGCCAGAGGGCGGCGCCGCCGGTCCAGGTCGTCCACTGACCGACGGCGACGGCGCCGGCGACGACGAGGCCGCCGGCGGCAAGCCAGGCGATCGGGCGTGAGCGCTGCCCCACGAACAGGTCGGCGACGAGCACGACGACCGCCGCCACCACCACGATCACGGCCGGCAGGATGAGGAAGATCGAGTTGTTCATCTAGAGCAGCCCCCGGGTGTAGTGCGCGAGCTGGGCGAGGGGGCCGCCGTGGGCCTGCGCGAGCGACGGCACGACGCGATCGATGATCTGCTGCACGGGCAGGTGGAGCAGGTTCAGGAAGGTATTGGGATACACGCCCACCCAGACGGCGAGCACGACGAGCGGCAGCAGCGACACGATCTCACGGGCCTTGAAGTCGGACAGCGAGAAGGTCGGCTTGACGACGTCGTCGCCGCGATCGTTGAACATGACGCGCTGGTACATCCACAGCAGGTAGCACGCGGCCAGGATCACGCCGATCGCCGCGATGGCGGCCATCCAGTGCGAGTAACGGAACAGCCCCAGGAGGCTCAGGAACTCGCCGACAAAACCGGACAGACCGGGCAGGCCGAGCGAGCCCAGCGCGAAGAACAGGAAGAAGCCGGCCAGCACGGGCAGCGGCGTGGCGAGGCGCGCCATGGCGCCGATCTCTCGCGTGTGGGTGCGCTCGTAGAGGAACCCGACCAGCAGGAACAGGGCGCCGGTGAGCAGGCCGTGGCTGAACATGACGAGGATCGCGCCCTCCATGCCCTGGGCGTTGTTGAGGACGGCGATCGAGACGAAGATGCCGAGTGTCACGAAGCCCATGTGGCTCACGCTCGAGTAGGCCACGAGCTTCTTCAGGTCCTTCTGCTGCAGGGAGACCAGCGCGCCGTAGATGATGGCCACGATCGAGAGCGCGACGACGATCGGGATGAAGGCCACGGCAGCGTCGGGGAACATCGGCAGGCAGAAGCGCAGCATGCCGTAGCCGCCCATCTTCAGCAGCACGCCGGCGAGGATCACCGAGCCGGCCGTGGGCGCCTCGACGTGGGCGTCGGGCAGCCAGGTGTGCAGCGGCCACATGGGCACCTTGATGGCGAAAGCCAGGAAGAAGGCGGCAAAGGCCCAGAGCTGCAGGTTGTAGGGCAGCACGAGGTGCGACAGCTCCTGGATGTTGAAGGTCAGGCCGACCGGCGAGTTGGTCCGCGCGTAGTACACGAGGGCGATGATGGCGACCAGCATGAGCACGCTGCCCACCAGCGTGAACAGGAAGAACTTGATGGCGGCGTAGATCTTGCGGGGCCCGCCCCAGATCCCGATGACGAAGTACATCGGGATCAGCATGGCCTCCCAGAAGACGTAGAAGAGAAAGAGGTCGGTGGCGCAGAACACGCCGGTCATGCCGGTCTGCAGCAGCAGCAGCGAGATGAAGAAGCCGCGCTCGCGATCGCTCACGTAGTGCCAGCTCGAGATGATGACGATGCAGCCGAGCAGCGTGGTCAGGAAGATCAGCAGGGCGGAGATGCCGTCGACGCCGAAGCTGTAGTGGATGTTGAAGCGCCCGATCCACATGACGTTCTCGGTGAACTGCATGCCAGGGAGGTGGGTGTGGAGGCGCAGCAGCATGACGGCCGACAGCACGAACGCCGCCAGGGTGACGACCAGCGCCACGACCTTGTAGAGGGTCGGCCGGCCGCGCCCGACGAGCGCGATCAGCACCACGCCCACGAGGGGCAGATAGGTGATCACCGAGAGGATGGGAAAGCCCGCCTGTTGATGCCAGCCCACTAGGCCCCCCACACGTACCGGATGACGATGATGAGCACGAACAGGCCGCCGAAGACGCCGAAGGCATAGCTCTGGGCGCGGCCCGTCTGCAGCGGCCGCAGGGCGCGGCCGAAGGCGCCCCAGACCCAGGCCAGGCCGTTGACCGCGCCGTCGATGACCTTGACGTCGACGAACGTCCACAGCCACATGGCGAAGCCCATGACCGGGCGGATCACGGCCGCGTCGTAGACCTCGTCCATGTAGAACTTGTGGTACGAAGCCTCATAGGCCCACGGCACGCGGGCGGCGGCCCTCGCCGGCACCTCGGGCCGCCGCAGGTAGGCCACGTAGGCCGTGGAGATGCCCAGCACGACGACGACGAGAGAGACCGCCATGAGGGCGCCGCCGCTGCCGGCCCAGGCGAAGTGCTCGTTCTCGACGCCGAAGAACACCGGCTGCAGGAACGTGTGCAGCCAGCCGGTGTCGGGCGGCAGACCGATCACCAGACCGAGCACGGCCGCCGGGACGGCCAGGATCACGAGCGGCACCGTCATGACACGCGGCGACTCGTGGATGTGGTCCTGGACCTCGGCGCTCGCCCGGCTTTCACCCCAGAAGGTGAGGAACATGAGGCGGAACATGAACAGCGCCGTCACGAAGGCGGTGATGATGCCGATCGCCCAGATGACGTAGTAGTGGGCCGCGAAGTCGCCGCCGAGGATCTCGTCCTTGGCCCAGAACCCGGCGAACGGGAACAGGCCGACGTTGGCCAGGGCGCCGATCAGCATGGTCCAGAAGGTGATGGGCAGCTTCTTGCGCAGACCGCCCATGCGCCGCATGTCCTGCTCGCCCGACATCGAGTGGATCACCGAGCCCGAACCCAGGAACAGCAGGCCCTTGAAGAAGCCGTGGGCGAACAGGTAGAAGATGGCGGCCACCCAGGCCCCGGCGCCCAGGGCCATGAACATGAAGCCGAGCGACGAGATGGTCGAGTAGGCGATCACCTTCTTGATGTCGTTCTGGGTGAGGGCGATACAGGCCGCGTAGATGGCCGTGAAGGTGCCCACGCACATGACCACCAGCATGGCGGTGTGGGAGTGGCTCACGAGCGGGTAGCTGCGCGCAATGATGTAGACGCCGGCGTTGACCATGGTGGCGGCATGGATCAGGGCGCTGACCGGGGTCGGGCCCTCCATGGCGTCGGGCAGCCAGACGTGCAGCGGGAACTGGGCGCTCTTGCCCACCGCCCCGACGAAGAGCAGCAGGCTGATCCAGGTGACCAGGCCCGGGCTCACGTGCGGCACGGCGGCGAAGACCTTGCCGAACTGCAGCGAGCCGAAGGTGGTGAACATGAGGAACAGGCCCAGGGTGAAGCCCCAGTCGCCCACCCTGTTGACCAGGAAGGCCTTCTTGCCGGCCTGCGAGGCGCTCTTCTTCTGGAACCAGAACGAGATCAGCAGGTACGAGCACAGCCCCACGCCCTCCCAGCCCAGGAAGACCAGCAGGTAGTTGTTGGCCAGGATGAGCGTGAACATGGCGAACATGAAGAGGTTGAGGTAGGCGAAGAAGCGGTAGTAGCCCCCGTCGCCGCGCATGTAGCCGATCGAGTAGTAGTGCACGAGCATGCCGATGGTGCTCACGACGATCAGCATGACGGCGGCCAGCGAGTCGACGAGGTAGCCCCACTGCACGTGGAAGCTGCCGGCCGACACCCAGGTGAAAAGGTTGAAGTCGATCGTCTTGGTGTGCGCCCCGAAGACGTGGGCCACGACGATCATGCTGAGCACCCACGAGCCGGTCACGGCCACGAGCGAGATGAGCTCGGGCCGTCGCTTGAGCGGCCCGTTGCCGAGCAGCAGGGTCGCGACGAAGCCGGCCAGCGGCAGCAGCGGGATCAGGGCGATGATGGTGTGCACGGCCGCCCCCTAGCCCTTCATCTCGCTGAACTCGTCGGCCTGCACCGAGCGGCGGTTGCGGTAGTTGGCGACGATGATGGCGAGCCCGACCGTGACCTCGGCGGCGGCCAGCGTGATGATGAAGAGCACGAAGAAGGTGCCGCGCCCGGCCGCGCCCGGGATGAAATCGGCAAAGGCTGCGAGGGCGATGTTGACGGCGTTCAGCATGAGCTCGAGGCTCATCACGATGAGAATGACGTTGCGCCGCGCGAGCACACCGTAGGCGCCGATGCAGAACAGACCGACGGCGAGGGTCAGATACCAGTCGACGGGGCTCACGGCTGATCCTCCCTGCGCGCCAGCACGATGGCGCCGATCATCGCGGCCAGCAGGACGAACGAGACGAGCTCGAACGGAAAGACGTAGCCGTTGAAGAGCCCGCTGGCGATCGCGGCCAGGGAGACGTTGTGGGCCTGCGAGCCGTTGGGCAGCATCTTCGAGGTCACGAGGACCACGGTGAGCACGACAAACATGGCCACCGCCAGCGGCAGGGCGAAGATCGCCTGACGGTTGAAGAAGAAGCCCAGCGGCGCGTGGTGCTGCTCGGTCAGCATGATCGCGAAGAGCACGACCACCGAGATCGCGCCCACGTAGATCAGGATCTGGATGACGGCGAGCAGACCGGCGGCGAGCAGCACGTAGGCGGCCGCCACGCCGAGGAAGCAGAGCACCATGGCCATCGCCGAATGGACGATGTTGCGGAAGGCCACGACGCCGAGCCCGCAGACCAGCACCCACACCGCGACGATCACGAACAGGACCGGATGGAAATCGCCGTGCGGCATCAGAGGTCGCGCTCCATCTCGTCGAGGGAGGCGCCGTCGCCCTTGACCGGCGTCCACTGCCAGCCGCCGCCCTCGACCGTCTCGCGGACGTGAGGCACGACGTCGGGCACGCACTCGCGGGGGCCGTCGCCGGGCTTGTCGCGGCGCACGAAGAGCGACTCGCCGGCCAGCAGGGTGCGGCTGTAGCCGGCCAGCTCGAAGAAGCCGGTCTGCTCGAGGGCGTCGTACGGGCAGACCTCGACGCATTCGCCGCAGAAGATGCAGCGGCTCTCGTCTAGGTCGTACCGGTCGAGGACCCTGCGATTGACGTCGATGGAGCCGGTCGGGCAGGTCTCGGCGCACTTGCCGCACGAGATGCAGCCGACCGTCTGCAGCGGCAGGTTGTCGGGCGTCGAGACGATCGTGTCCCAGCCGCGGCCGATGGCGTCGTAGCAGCTCGCCCCGACCTCCATGCGACAGACGCGCACGCAGCGCAGGCACATGATGCAGCGATTGGGCTCGCGCATGATGAAGTCGTGGCGGAAGTCGGCTGGGTAGTCGTGCGCGGCCTGCCCGTGAAAGCGGTTCTCGAAGACCTCGTACTCGATGCCGTAGCGCTGCAGCTCGCAGCTGCCGTTGGCGGGACAGTGGCAATCGAGACAGAGCGCCGCGCCCTGCCGGGCCTGGTCTTCTGTCAAGCCGAGCTCGACCTCGTCGAAGCTCTTGATGCGCTCGCCGGGGGCAAGCGCCGGCATGGTGGCCGGCCCGACCGGCTGCGAGACGTCGGTCGTCATGTCGATGAACACCGGCGCGACCTCGGCCAGGCGGGCGACGCCCGGCTCGAGGGCGTCGCGGGCCCGCAGGGCGTCGAGGAACGGTGTGGCGGCGAGGTCGGAGAGCGATCCCGAGACGGCCCGCATGTCGGCGCCGCGCAGGAAGGCGTCGATGCTCCAGGCCGCCTTCTTGCCCTGAGCGACCGCCTCGATCACGGTCTGGGCCCCGAGCACGACGTCGCCCCCGGCGAACACCCGGGGGTCGTCGGTCTGGAAGGTGAATCGGTCGACCTCGACGGTCTGTCGCGAGGTGCGCTTGACGCCCTGCGCCTCGCTCGTGCCGTCGAGCTTCGGGAGCTGGCCCGTGGCGTTGATCACCTGGTCGCAGGCGAGGACGAAGGTCGGCCCGTCGACGGGCTGCGTCCGGCTCTGACCCGAGTCGCCGGGCGCGACCTCGAGACGCCGCATCTCGATGCCGGTGACCTTGCCCTTGGCGCCGACGACCACGCGCACGGGCTCGACCAGCGTCTCGAGGCGGGCGCCCTCGCTCACGGTCGCCGCGACCTCGTCGGGCGGAGCCGACTGGGCGCCGGGCGCGCTCGCCGAGAGCAACGTGACCTCGCGCGCGCCCTTGCGCAGCGCGACGCGGCAGGCTTCGGTGGCGGCGAAACCGTCGCCGACGACGGCTACCTTGCGACCGACGCGCGCCTCGTCGCCGAGCTCGAGTGCGCCGAGGAGCTCGAGCGCGTCGAGCACGTCGGCGCCGTCGTGCTCGACCGGCAGCGGCGCGGCGGCGAAGGCGCCCAGGCCGAGGAAGACGGCGTCGAAGCGCGCGGTCAAGGCGTCGAGCTGCTCGTCGTCGCCCAGGCGAGTGTTGCACCGGAGCTCGACGCCCATGCGCCACAACACGTTCAGCTCCTTGTCGATCACGTCGCGCGGCAGGCGGAAGCTCGGGATGCCGTAGCGCAGCATGCCGCCCGGTTTGGGCAGGGCCTCGAAGATCGTTACGGCGTGGCCCTCGAGCCGGGCGTAGAACGCGCAGGCGAGGCCCGCCGGACCGGCGCCCACGATGGCGACCGTCTTGCCGCTGTCGGGCTTGGGCTCCCACGGCAGCAGCAGCTCGCCGGTCTGCTCGTCGTCTAAGCACTGGTCGGCCATGAAGCGGTGCAGCCAGCAGATGGTGATCGCGTCGTCGACGAGGCGGCGCCGGCAGGGCTCCTCGCAGGGCCGCGGACACACGCGCCCGAGAATGGCCGGGAACGGCAGGTCCTCGCGCAGCTTGCGCACGCCCGACCGATAGTCGCCGTTGGCGACGGCCTCGAGGAACTGCGGGATCTTGATGTGCGTCGGGCAGGCGTCGCTGCAGGGCGGCGTGCAGAACGAGTTGTGATCGGACAGCAGGAGCTCGAGGTAGAGGCGCCGCATGCGGCGCACCTTGTCGGTGTCCGTGAGCACGACGATGCCGTCGGCCGCCATGGTCGAGCAGCTCGAGACGGGTTTGCCCCAGCCCTCGACCTCGACCATGCACAGGCGGCAGGCGGCAGAGGCCGGCAGGCGCGACTCGTAGCACAGCGTGGGGATGTGGACGCCGACCCGGGCGGCCGCCTGCAGGATGGTCTCACCCTTGTCGCACGTGACCTCGCGGCCGTCGATGGTGAGCGAGATCTGCTCGGCGCGCGACGCGGCCGCCTGGGGCGCCCCGGCGTTCTTCGACGTGTCGTGGGCGATCGTCATGCCTGGGGCCGCCCTTCGCCGGCCGCCTCGGGCCGCTCGCTGCCGGACCACACCTTGACGGCCTTGAAGTTGCAGACCTGCCGGCAGGTGTCGCACTTGATGCAGAGGCTCTCGTCGATCACGTGGAGCTGCTTCTTCTCGCCGGTGATCGCCTGGGTCGGGCACTTCTTGGCGCACAGCCCGCAGCCGGTGCAGTCGCCGCCGATGTAGTAGGTGATGAGCGCCTTGCAGCGGCCGGCTGGGCAGCACTTGTCGTCGACGTGGGCCACGTACTCGTGGCGGAAGTACTGCAGCGTGGAGAGGACGGGGTTCGGGGCGCTGCCGCCGAGGGCGCACAGTGACCCGTCGATGATGTACTCGGAGAGCTCCTCGAGCAGATCGATGTCGCCGGGACGCCCCTCGCCTTCGGTGATGCGCACCAGCGTCTCGAGCATGCGTTTGGTGCCCAGGCGGCAGGGCACGCACTTGCCGCAGCTCTCGTCCTGCGTGAACTGCAGGAAGAACTTGGCGAAGTCGACCATGCAGGTGGTGTCGTCGACCACGACCATGCCGCCGGAACCCATCATGGAGCCGGCGGCGAGCAGGCTCTCGAAGTCGACCGGGGAGTCGAGCAGGTCGGCCGGCAGGCAGCCGCCCGAGGGGCCGCCGAGCTGGACCGCCTTGAACTCGCGGCCGGGCAGCATGCCCCCGCCGACATCGAAGATGACCTCGCGCAGCGTGGCGCCCATCGGCACTTCGACGAGGCCGCCGTTCTTGAGCTTGCCGGTGAGACTGAAGATCTTGGTGCCCTTCGAGGTCTCGGTGCCCATCGCCGTGTAGGCGTCGACGCCGTTGTTCACGATCCACGGCACGTTGGCGTAGGTCTCGACGTTGTTCAGGTTGGTGGGCTGACCGTAGAGGCCGTGGGCCACCGTGCGGATGTGCTTGCCACGCGGCATGCCGCGCTGCCCCTCGATGCTCGCCGTGAGCGCCGTCGATTCGCCGCAGACGAAGGCGCCGGCGCCCTGGTTCACGCGGATGTCGAAGTCGAACCCCGAGCCCAGGATGTCGTCGCCCAGCAGGCCGCGCTCGCGCGCCTGCACGAGGGCGGCCTCGAGGCGCTGCACGGCGAACGGGTACTCGGCGCGCACGTACACGTAGCCGTGCACGGGAGCGGCGCCCGAGCCGATGGCGAAGGCCGCGATGATCATGCCCTCGATCACCGAGTGCGGGTTGCCCTCGAGGACCGAGCGGTCCATGAAAGCGCCGGGGTCGCCTTCGTCGCCGTTGCAGATGACGTACTTGCAGTCGCCCGGGTTGGCCCGGCAGAAGCGCCACTTCTTGCCGGCGGGAAAGCCGGCGCCGCCGCGACCGCGCAGGCCCGACCTGGTGATCGCGTCGATCACGCTTTCGGGATCGTTCTCGGCCAGCACCGTGGCGAGGGCGGTGTAGCCGTCCTGGGCGAGGTAGTCGTCGATCGAGTAGGGATCGATCTTGCCGTTCAGATGAAGGACGAGGCGCTTCTGGCCCGCATAGAAGGGGATGTCGCGCTCGTAAGGCACGGGCTCGCCGCTCGTGGGGTCTCTGTAGAGGCGCTTCTCGTAGACGCCGTCGGCGGCGATGCTGGCCGCGATGATGCCGGCCACGTCGGTGGCCCGCACCCGCGAGTAGAACAGGCCCTGCGGCTGCAGCACCACGATCGGCCCCTGCTCGCAGAAGCCGTGGCAGCCGGTCTCGACGACGCGCACCGTGTCGGTCAGGCCCTGCTCGGCGAGCTGGTCGCGGAAGGCGGCGGTGACCGCCGGCCGGCCCGAGGCGTGGCACGCGGTGCCGGCGCAGATGCGGACCTCGCGGGCACCCTCGTGGGCGATGATCCCGTCGGGATGAAGGGCCCGCTCGAGGGCGGCGCTCACGGCGGCGGCGCGATCGGTCGTTGCGCTCATCGGACTAGGCGCTCCCCGGAGTCAAGCCAGCCTGAGCGATGCGGACGGAGTCGCTCATCGGTCGACCTCGGCGCGGTGACGCAGGTCGTTCACCAGTGCCCGCGCCTTGTCGGGGCTCATGCGGCCGTGGGTCTCGTCGTCGCCCAGCCTGACGACGGGAGCGAGGGCGCAGGCGCCGACGCAGCTCACCGTCTGCAGGGTGAAGAGCCGGTCCTTGCTGGTCTTCCCGACCTCGAGGTCGAGCTCGTCGGAGAAGGCTTCGGTGATGAGCGGGGCGCCGGCCACGTGGCAGGCCGTGCCGTGACAGACGGTGATCACGAAGCGGCCGACCGGCGAGAGGCGGAACTGGTCGTAGAAGCTCGCCACGCCGTAGAGCTGCGAGAGCGAGACGCCGGTCTCGACCGCGATCTCCTGCAGGGCGAGCCGGGGCAGGTAGCCGTAGATCTCCTGGGTGTGCTGCAGGACCGCCATGAGGCCGGTGCCGGTCTCGCGGTAGTGATCGATGACCGGCGTGATCTGGGTGAGGTCGGGGACCGGCTGAGAGTCGGCGCGCACGCGCTGGATCCGGGCCTCGTTGACGGCCGGCAGCTCATAGCTGGAGTGGTAGTTCACGCGGATGACCTGGACCGGGCAGTTGGTCTCGCACAGCGTGCAGGCGCGGCAGCGCGGCTCGCCCGAAGCCGGGTCGAGAGCCACCCGGAACAGGCCGCGGCTGCGCTCGGGCAGCTGCTCGCGCTGTTCGGGGTACTGCACCGTGATCTTGCGCTGCGGCAGGTGACCCAGGGTGGTGCGCATGGCTTTGAGGATGCCGAGCATCAGGTGAGCACCGCCACGCTCTTGCGCCGCCGCTCGAGGCGCCAGCGCAGCACCCTGTCGAAGAGGCCGACGAAGGCGAGCAGGAAGATCCAGCTGTAGATCGCCATGGCGCCCTTCCAGTGCGGCGCCCACAGCATGACGGCGGCCGTCGCGAGGAGGTTGACCAGGCCGAGCGGGACCAGCACCTTCCAGGCGAAGCCCATGAGCTGGTCGACCTGGAGACGGGGCACCGACAGGCGGATCCAGATAAGGGCGAACACGAGCGCGTAGACCTTGATCAGGAACCAGAGGAGCGGCACGATCGCGACCCCGTGGATGACGATGGCGTTGGCCAGCGGCCCCTGCCAGCCGCCCAGGAACAGGGTGACCGTGACCATCGACATGATGGTCATGCCGGCGTACTCGTTCAGGAAGAACATGCCGAAGCGCATGCCGGAGTACTCGGTGCCGTAGCCGGCGACCAGCTCGGATTCGGACTCGGGCAGGTCGAACGGCCCGCGGTTGAGCTCGGCGATGGAGGCGATGAAGAACAGCAGGAACGTGAAGGGCATGGTGAAGACGAACCACTGGTAGCGGCTCTGGGCGGTCACCACGGTGTTCAGGCTGAGCGAGCCGGCCGCCATGGCGACGACGAGCAGGGCGAGGATCATGGGCAGCTCGTAGGAGATCATCTGGGCGCCCGAACGCAGCGCGCCGACGAGCGAGTACTTGTTGTGCGAGGCCCAGCCGCCGAGCAGGATGGCAAGCACGGTGAAGCTCGTGATGGCGACGATGTAGATGAGGCCGACGTTCAGGTTCTGGTCGGTCCAGCCGCTGGTGTAGGGGATCACGACCTGGATGGCGACGGCGCCGATCATGACCATGATCGGCGCCAGCGTGAACATCGCCTTGTCGGCCGCAGTCGGCGCGAAGTCCTCTTTGCCCATCATCTTGAAGGAGTCGGCGACGCTCTGCAGGATGCCCTGCCAGCCGGTACGGTTGGGTCCGAGGCGGTCCTGCAGGAAGGCGAGCATGCGGCGCTCGAAGAGGATGTTCACGAGCGCGGCCGCGAACACGATGCCGTAGGCGATGACGACGGCCACGAGCAGGCGCACGACGGCCCAGACGAGATCCCAGCTCATCGGTCGATCCCCCCGAGGACGAGGTCCATGCTGCCCGAGATGGCGACCGCGTCGGCGATCTTGTTGCCGCGCAGGAGCTTGGGGAAGATCTGCAGGTTCACGAAACAGGGGTCGCGGTACTTCAGGCGGTAGGGGTAGCGCGAGCCGTCGCTCACGATGTAGGTGCCGTACTCGCCGCGCGGGTTCTCCTGGGCCGTGTAGCAGGCGCCGGGCGGCGGGGTCACGATGTAGGGCGCCCGCAGGGTGCCGAGCTGCACCGGCCCCGCCGGCAGCATGTCGAGGCACTGCAGCACGATCCTGGCTGATTCGCGGATCTCGTCGACGCGAACCTGGTAGCGGTCGAACACGTCGCCGTGCTGGCCCAGACAGACCTCGAAGTCGAGCTCGGGATAGACCGAATAGGGCCGCGTACGGCGCAGGTCGTGAGCCACGCCCGAAGCGCGCGCGTTGGGCCCCGTGATGGCGTAGTCGGCGACGTCTTCCTGGGTCATGACGCCCTTGCCGAGACAGCGCTGCAGAAAGACGGCGTTGTCGTTGACGAGGGCCTCGTACTCCTTGCACCAGGCGGGTACCTGGAGCATCAGCTCGCGGCAGGTGTCGACCCAGCCGTCGGGCAGGTCGTAGCGCACGCCGCCGAAGCGGAAGTAGTTGAACATCATGCGGGCGCCGCTGGCCGCCTCGAGCAGGTCGAGGATCTTCTCGCGGTGGCGGAAGGCGTAGAAGACCATGGCGGTACCGAGCGGGGCGAGATCGGCGGTGAAGGTGCCCACGCCGACCTGGTGGCTGGCGATGCGGTTGAGCTCGGCCATGATCACGCGGATGAACTCGGCGCGACGGGTGGGCTCGATGCCGGCGAGCTTCTCGACGGTGCGCACGTAGCCCCACTCGCAGTTCATGCCGGCGACGTACTCGGTGCGGTCGACGATCGGGATGTACTGGTAGTAGGTGCGCTTCTCGGCGATCTTCTCCTTGCTGCGGTGGAGATAGCCGACGACCGGGATGACGTCTTTGACGAGCTCGCCGTCGAGCGTGACGACCAGGCGCAGCACGCCGTGGGTCGACGGGTGCTGGGGGCCCATGTTGACGACCACCTGGTTGAAACCCAGGCCGGCCATCTCGCTGCCCCGGCCGGCCGCCTCGGAATCGGCGATGCGGCGCAGGGCCAGGGCCATGGCCTCGTCGGGCGCGCTCGTGGCGAACTGGTCAGACATTGGGGTGGTTCTCGATCGTGTCGACGTAGTCCTTGCGCAGGGGGTGTCCGACCCAGTCGTCGGGCAGCAGGATGCGGCGCGGGTCGGGATGCCCCTCGAAGCGGATGCCCATCATGTCGTACGCCTCGCGCTCGTGCCAGTCGGCCGCCGGCCACACATCGGACACCGTGTCGACGACCGGCTTGGCGCGCAGCACCGAGACGTGCAGCTCGAGGTAGGTGTTCGAGGCAAAGGAGTAGAGGTGGTAGACCGTCTCGAAGCTGTCTCCGAGATCGACGGCGGCGATGAAGTTGCACGACTCGTAGGCCAGGTCTTCGAGCGCACGCAGCCGCAGGGCGACGTCGTGCAGCCGGCTGCGATCGACCACCGCGACCACCGTGTCGGGCTCCTGGACGCGAGGATCGGTGAGGTCGGCCGCGAAGGCCGCGGCCAGTCGCGCGGCGACGTCGTCGATCGACAGGCCGGCCGAACCGATGGCGGGCAGCACGGCTACTCCCTCGCCTTCTCGAGATCGTCGCCCGCACCCGTGAGGGCCGCGGCCGGGCCGGCCGCCGCGACCGGTGCCTCGTCGGACGCGGCCTCGTCGGACGGCGCCGTGTCGGGCGAGGCCTCGCCGGGCGCGGCCTCGCCGGGCGGCGCGACCGGCAGGTCGGCCGCCGACAGGTCGGCCGCCGACTGCTGCGCCGCCGCCCGGGCACTCGCCGCCGCGGCGGCGTCGTCGGCCGGCAGGGGCGGCACGATACGCATGGCCTGGATCTTCTTCTGCAGCTCGAGCAGGCCCTGGAACAGGGCCTCGGGGCGGGGCGGACAGCCGGGGATGTAGACGTCGACCGGCACGATCTTGTCGACGCCGTTCACCACGTTGTAGCCGTCGTAGAAGGGTCCGCCGCTCGTGGCGCAGGCGCCCATGGCGATGACCCACTTGGGCTCGGACATCTGCTCGTAGAGACGCTTGAGGACCGGCGCCATCTTCTCGTTGACGGTGCCGGCCACGATCATGAGGTCGCACTGCCGGGGCGTCGGCCGGAAGACCTCCATGCCGTAGCGCGCGACGTCGAAGCGGGCGAAGCCCGAGCTCAGCATCTCGATCGCGCAGCAGGCGAGGCCGTAGGTGAAGGGGAACACCGAGTGCGAGCGCGCCCAGCTGAAGATGAAGTCGACCGTGGTGGTGACCACGTTCGGCCGCTCGAACTGGCTGATGTTCGGGTAGTGGATACGGTCGGCGAGGGGGCCCAGGCCGACGCCGTCGATCAGACCCACTCGAGCGCCCCCTTGCGCCAGGCGTAGAGCAGGCCGACGGCGAGGACGGCGATGAAGACGAGCGCCTCGACGAAACCCGACGTGCCCAGACGCCGGAACGTGAGCGCCCACGGGAACAGGAAGATCGCTTCGACGTCGAAGACCAGGAACAGCAGCGCGAAGATGTGGTAGCGCACGGCGAAGGGGTGCCAGGAGTCGCCCACGGGCTCGATGCCGCACTCGTACGTGGAGTATTTCTCGGCCGACGGGTGGATCGGGTAGACGAGCCGCGACATGAGCAGGATGCCCACGACCATCGCCGCGCCGGCGGCGATGAACACGGCGACGTAGATCCAGTTGGTGAGGAATGCGGTCGTCATACTCCGGCGGCGCTGTTCGTGGGACAGGAAGGCCCGCTTGCGACCCCGTTCACGAATCGACTATAGCAAAGCGTCTCGAAGCCACGCAAGCTCGCGAGGGAGCGCCCGAGCGATCGACGGTCTACCGTGATTTGCAGGAATTTAGTACGAGCGGCGGCCACCCTGTCCACAGGCCGCCGACCACATTGGACAAGCGGCGGACGCCGGCCGCCCGCCACTCACTGCCGCGATTGACGCTCCCGGGTCGGGTGCGTACTCTGTGAGAAGTCCACACGGCTCTCCGCAAACCCACCGAGGCAGGTCGCAGAAGTGCCCAACATCGGACTCCCCGAGCTCATCATCGTCCTCGTCATCGCCCTCGTGGTCTTCGGTCCGAAGCGGCTGCCCCAGATGGGCAGGCAGCTCGGCCAGGCTCTGCGTGAGTTCAAGTCGGCGACCGCCGAGGTCCGCGCGCAGGTCGGCGTCGACGAGATCGCCGACTCGGTCAACGACATCAAGTCGAGCTTCAGCCTGGCCGGCCCCGACGCGGCCTCGACGGCCGTCGAGGCCGGCGCTCCCTCGGCGCCCGAGGCCGCGACGGCGTCCACCGACGAGCCGGCCGCCACGGCCGAGCCCGGCGACGTGACGGCCGGCACGGCCGAGCCCGGCGATGTGACGGCCGGCGACGCGACGGCGCCGTCCGGGCCCGACCCGTCCGAGCCGATGGCCGCACCGACGGCCCCGGAGCCGGTCTCGGCACCGGCGTCGCCGGCGTCGCCGGCGGTCGCCGATCTGCCACCCGAGGTCACCGGCCCGGCCGGTGACGGCGGCATCGAACGCTTCGGCAAGCTCAAGCGCGGCTCGGCCTCGGCGGCTCGCCCCAGCGCCGACTAAGGGCCCGCGTGGTCGGCTTCGAGGAACGGGTCACCCTCGTCGAACATCTCGACGAGCTGCGCCGCCGCATCGTCATCGCGGTGATCGCGCTGGCCGTCGGGGTGATCGTCGCGGCGGTGTGCAACAACCTCGTCTTCGCCGTGCTGCAGCACCCGATCATGATCCTGCCGGGGGTGCCCCACCAGATCACGACCTTCAGCCCGGCCGAACCCTTCATGGTGAGCCTCAAGGTCTGGGCGTACTGCGGCATCGTGCTTGCCTCGCCCATCGTGATCTACGAGTTCTGGGCGTTCATCGGCCCCGCCTTCAGCCCCGTCAGCCGCCGCACCCTCGTCCTCGTCGCCGCTACCTGCGCGGCGCTCTTCCTGTTCGGCGTCGCCTTCGGCTATCTCATCGTGCTGCCCAAGGGCCTCTCCTGGCTGCTCGGCTTCAACGGCCAGTACTTCAACACGCAGCTGCGCGCGTCCGAGTACTTCTCGTTCGTGGCCTGGTTCCTGGTCGCCTTCGGGGCGGTGTTCGAGATGCCGGTCATCATCATCGCGGCGGTGCGCATGGGCATCGTCGAGACCAGGTTCCTGCGCAAGCACTGGCGCTACGCGATCGTGATCAACGCCGTCATCGCCATGGTCGCGACGCCCAGCCAGGACGCCTTCTCGTTCATCGCCATGTTCATCCCGCTCGAGATCCTCTACGAGGCGTCACTGGTCGTGGCCAAGGTCGTCGAGAAGCGCCGGGCGGTCGAAAAGGCACAGGCCGCAAGCGACGAGCAGGGGTCGACGACCGCCCCGGCCTGAAGCGCCGCGGACCGGCCCGCGAGTCGCCCGCGGCGGACCGGTCCGGCTTCATCGCTTCCGGGCCCGCCCGACGGGTCGCGGCGGGCACCGACCGCGCACGGCGACGAGACGCAGGGCAGATGAGCCGCTACAATAGGTCCATCCTGTGAAGGACATCGCAGACACCCCCCCGACCAAACGGAGCCGCCAGCGCCGCGCGGCGCGTCGCCCGCGCATGCGCTGGGGACGCCTCGCCGTCTGCGTCGTGATCTTTGCCGTGATCGCCGTCGTGGGCCTCGCCAGCGGCACCATCGTGGCGATCTCCCACAACCTGCCGAACATCGACGCGATGAAGCGCCAGCGGCTCGGCCAGGACACGGTGATCTACGATCGCAACGGCCACCGCATCGCCGAGCTCTACGGCGCCGTGAACCGCATGGTGGTGCCCAGCCAGGCTATCCCTGAGGTCATGAAGAACGCGACCGTGGCCATCGAGGACCGGCGCTTCTACCAGCATCACGGCGTCGATTTCACCGGCATCGCCCGCGCCCTGGTCGACGACGTCACGGCCGGCCACATCGTCTCGGGCGCCAGCACCATCACCGAGCAGTACGTCAAGAACGCCTACCTGGGCGACGACGTCACCGTGCAGCGCAAGGTGCGCGAGGCGGTGCTCGCCTGGGAGCTCGAGGACCGCTGGTCCAAGGACAAGATCCTGACCGAGTACCTGAACACGGTCTACTACGGCGCCGGCGCCTACGGCGTGGAGGCGGCCTCGCTCACCTACTTCCACAAGCCGGTCGGCCAGGTGACCCTCGCCCAGGCGGCGCTGCTCGCCGCCCTGCCGAAGTTCCCCAGCGAGTACTCGCCGATCACCGACCCGGGCGTGATCAGGCAGCGCCGCAACCTGGTGCTCGACGACATGCTCACGCAGGGGTACATCTCGCCCGCCCAGGCGGCCAAGGCCGAGGCCAGCAAGATCAGGGTCTACTCGCGGCCACTCGCGACCACCAGCACGCCGGCCGCCTACTTCGTCGACTACGTCACCCGGCTGCTCGTCAACCGCTACGGCGCGGCCGAGACCTACGAGGGCGGGCTGAAGGTCTACACCACCATCGACATGCGCATGCAGCGCGCCGCGATCGCCGCCCTCAAGGCCAAGCTGCCGTCCGGCGGCTACGCCGGCGCTCTCGCCGCGGTCGACCCCACCAACGGCTTCGTGCGCGCCATGGCGTCGAGCACCGACTACAAGACCTACAAGTGGAACCTCACCTGGCAGGCCATGCGCCAGCCCGGCTCGACCATGAAGCCGTTCGCCCTGCTCGCCGCGGTCGAGCAGGGCGCCAACCCGGCGTCGACGTTCTACAACTCGCACCCGCTCGACATCCCCATGCCCGGCGCGGCTCCCTGGATCGTGAACACGGCCGAGAAGTCGGCCGGCGGGCGCATGAACCTCGTCCAGGCCACCCTCGCCTCCGACAACACCGTCTTCGCCCAGCTCTGCCTCGACGTCGGCCCCGACCAGGTGATGCACGTCGCGAAGGCGATGGGCATCACCACGTCGCTCGAGCCCGTCCCCTCGATCGTGCTCGGCAGCGAAGCGGTCAACGCGCTCGAGATGGCAAGCGCCTACGCCACCTTCGCCGCCGAGGGTGTGCGTCACGCGCCGCAGGCGGTCGCCAAGGTCGTGTTCCCGAACGGCAAGGTGCGCAAGGCGCGCGTGCGCGGGGTGCGCGTGGCGCCGGCCGGCGCCTGCTACGTCGTCGACAAGATCCTCGAACAGAACACGAGCTACGCCGGCGGCACGGCCGCCTCGATGCCCAACTACTACACCGGCCGCTCGGCCGGCAAGACCGGCACGACCGACAACTACGAGGACGCCTGGTTCTGTGGGTTCAACCCGAGGCTGGCCACGGCCGTCTGGATGGGCTACCCGCAAGGCGAGATCGCCATGCCGGGCGTGTTCGGCGCCACCTACTCGCTGCCGATCTGGGGCACCTTCTACAGCTCGGTGTTCGGCTCGACGTACATCCCCGACTTCGCCTCACCGGTCATCATGCCGCTCTGGAAGCCGTGGGAGGGCAAGTACTCGAAGATGGCGCCGTCGCCGTCACCGTCGCCGTCGCCCTCGACGTCGGCCAAGAGCACCGGCAAGCCGCAGCCCAAGCCGACGGTGACGATCACGGCCAAACCGCCGACCACACCGCCGCCCACCTCGCCGCCGGCCTCGCCCAAGCCCGCGACGTAGGCCGGGCAGCAGGGCCTCACCAGCTCTCGTCGAACCTGCGCGCCCCGGTCAGCTCGACGCGCAGCCCGCGACGGGCCAGGCGACGGTGAGGGTCCGTCCCCCTGGCCTTCAGGACTGCTTGGGGCGCTTGTCGATGACGCGCACGGCCTTGCCCTCGCTGCGGGCGATCGTGCGGGGCTCCTTGAGCTTCACCTTGACCTGGATGTTGAGCACGCTGTAGAGGCGCTGCTGCACCCCGCGCTCGAAGGTCTCGAGCTGGCCCATGGTCTCGCCGAAGACGTCCTCGCCGACCTCGATCCAGACCTCGACCATGTCGAGGTGACCCTTGCGGTCGACCACGATCTGGTAGTGGGGCTCGATCTGCGGGATCGTCATGAGCACTTCTTCGATCTGGCTCGGGAAGACGTTGACACCGCGGATGATGAGCATGTCGTCGCTGCGCCCGACCGGCTTGGTCATGCGGGCCATGGTGCGGCCGCACTCGCAGGGCTCGTAGATCAGGCTGCAGAGGTCGCGGGTGCGGTAGCGGATGAGCGGCTGGGCGACGCGGCTGAGCGTCGTCACGACGAGCTCGCCGACCGTGCCCTCGGGCGCCTGCTCGAGCGTGTGCGGATCGACGATCTCGACCAGGTAATGGTCTTCGTTCACGTGCATGCCGGCCTTGCAGCGGCACTCGAAGGCCACGCCCGGACCGCCCATCTCGGACAGGCCGTAGATGTCGAGGGCGTCGATGCCGAGGCCCTCCTCGATCTGACGGCGCATCTCGTTGCTCCAGGGCTCGGCGCCGTGGTAGCCCACCCGGATCGGCAGATCGTCGGGTCGCAGGCCGCGGTCGCGCGCGGCCTCGGCCAGGTAGAGCGCATACGACGGCGTGCACGACAGGGCGGTGACGCCGAAGTCACGCATGAGCTTGAGCTGGCGGTCGGTGTTGCCGCCCGAGATCGGCAGGATGGTGGCGCCCAGCCGCTCGCAGCCGTAGTGCAGTCCGAGCCCGCCGGTGAAGAGGCCGTAGCCGTAGGCGTTCTGGAGCATGTCGCCGGGCTTCATGCCGCCCGCCGCCAGGGTGCGCGCGATCAGGTCGGCCCAGAGCGACACGTCGGCCGCGGTGTAACCCACCGTCGTGGGGTTGCCGGTCGTGCCCGACGAGGCATGCACGCGCACGAGCTCCTCGCGGGGCGCGGCGAACATGCCGAACGGATAGTGGTCGCGCAGGTCGATCTTGGTGGTGAAGGGCAGGTCGCAGGCATCGCCGTGGCAGGTGAGGTCGTCGGGCGCAAGACCGGCCTCGTCGAGCGCGCGCCGGTAGAAGGGCACCTTGGCAACGGCGCTGCGCACCGTCGCCCGCAGGCGCTCCATCTGGGTGTCGCGCAGCTCCTCGACCGTCATGGTCTCCGCGGCCTGCTGCCAGAAGTTGCCGCCGGCCCGGTCGGGCGTGATCGCGCTCACGGTGGCGGCGCTCATAGCGTCTTCACCTGCTCGTCGGAGAGCAGCGTGACCTTGCCCTCGAGCAGCTCGACGGCGCGGTCGACGTCGTGCACCGCGAAGCAGACGTTGTTGAACGAGATGCTGTAGAGGTAGTCGACCGAGATCTTCTGCTCGGCGAGGGCGTCGAGCACGCGGGCCAGGCCGCCGGGCTCGTCGGGCACGGCCACACAGACGACCTGCGAGAGGTGGGTCGTAAAACCGGCCTCGTGCAGGATCTCGCGCGCGGCCAGCGGGTCGGGCACGATCAGGCGCACGATGCCGTACTCGGCTGCCTCGGTGGTGGAGAAGCCGCGGATGTTGACGCCGCGCCGGCCGAGGACGTCGGCGATCTCGGCCAGGCGGCCGCTGCGGTTCTCCAGGAAGACCGTCACTTGAGTGACCTTCACAGCCCCTCCTCCGTGGGTGCGGCCGCGTCGCGGCCGAGGGCGAAGGCCCGCCGGTTCAGCTCGAGGATCTTGGGCGGGACCGTCTGTTCGAGGGCGAGATCCCAGGCGCCCGAGCCGAACGGCAGGGCGTGGGTCGCCGCGCCCAGCAGGGCGACGTTGGCGGCGCGCACCGAGCCGGCCTCGATGGCCAGGGCCTCGGCGTCGACCGCGATGAGCTGGATCAGGCGCGCCCTGGCTGCGTCGGCCAGGTCGGTGGGATAGGCGCGCTCGCCGCGCAGCACGCTGCCGGGGGCGATCTCGGTCGTGGCGTAGACCAGCGTCCCCTTGTCGGCCAGCAGGGCCAGGGCGCGGCGCCCCTCGAGCGTCTCGGTGGCGATCACGAGATCGGCGCGCGGGGAGACCGGCGACCACACCTGTCTGCCGTAGCGCACGGTCGAGACCACGCTGCCGCCGCGCTGGGCCATGCCTTTGACCTCGCTCGCCTTGACGTCGAAGCCGGCTGCCATGGCGGCCTGGGCCACGATCGCGGCCGCCAGGATGATGCCCTGGCCGCCCACGCCGGCCAGCGAGACGGTGGTCGTGCCGTTCACGACTCGTCGCCCCCGGCGTCGGACGGCAGGCTGATCGCGCCACGCGCGCACACCGCCAGGCAGACTCCGCAGCCGGTGCAGTCGCTCGTCACCTCGATGGCCTCGTCGCCGGCCACGACCGCCGGACAGCCGAGCTCGAGACACAGGCCGCAGAGGTTACAGCGGTCGTCGTCGACGACCACGCCCTCGTGGGGTCCGCGATCCATGAGGATGCAGGGGGCGAGGGCCACGAGCACCCGCAGCTCATCGCCCGCCAGCGCCTCGCGGATGGCGGCGCGCACGGCCTCTTCGTCGAAGGCGTCGACGGTGGCCGCCGGCACGCCGATGCCGCGGCAGAGCGCCTCGATGTCGACCGCCGGACCGCTCGAGCGGTCGGGATGCAGGCCGGTGCCGGGGTGGCCCTGGTGGCCGGTCATGGCCGTTGTGCGGTTGTCGAGCACGATGACGAGGCCGGGCGTCTGGTTGTAGCGGGCGTCGATCAGCGGCGTGATGCCGGAGTGGAAGAAGGTCGAGTCGCCGATCACGGCCACGGCGGCGGCGCGTCCCAGGCGGCGGTTGATGCCGGCCATCATGCCGATGCCGGCGCCCATGCAGACGCAGCTTTCGAGCGAGAGCAGCGGCGGCAGCGCGCCGAGCGTGTAGCAG
>DATIYD010000240.1:0-3963 GCA_035517975.1 Thermoleophilia bacterium
TCCATCGCTCCTCCTCGAGGCCTCGTTTCGCGGGTCCGCGCCCCGCGCGACGCCGCTCAAGCCTATACCAGTCTCCGTGCTGCTTATCCACCCGGGTGGATACAGCTTATCGAGGGCACCCGCCCTGTCAACAGCCCTAGACGCTATGGCGGTCCCTGACCGCCGGGCTTGCTGACGAAGGCCGGACCCTGTTCGCATATTGCGGGGGTTTGTCTGGCCGGAGAGTGGCTCCGGCTGACCCCATGCGAAGGAGGATCCGGCCATGACGACGATGACATGGGTGGGGCTCGATGTCCACGCGCGCTCGGTCGAGGCGGCCGCGCTCGATTCCCTGAGCGGCGAGCTGCGACGGGCGCGCTTCGACGGCCGAGTCGAGCCCGTGGTGGAGTGGCTGGCCGGCCTGCCAGCTCCCGTGCGGGCCTGCTACGAGGCCGGACCCACCGGCTACGGGCTCTGCCGCGCCGCCCGGGCGGCAGGCGTCGAGATGGCCGTGATCGCGCCGAGCAAGACGCCCCGGGCGGCAGGTGACCGCATCAAGAGCGACCGCAAGGACGCCGAGCTGCTCGTGCGCCTGCTGAGCGCCGGGGCTCTTGCGCCCGTCGCGGTCCCGCCCCCGGCTCTGGAGGCCGCCCGCGACCTGGCGCGGGCCCGCGAGCAGCTGCGCGTCGATCTGATGGCCGCCCGCCACCGCGTCTCCAAGCTGCTTTTGCGTCACGGTCGCGTCTGGGAGCGCAGCTCGGGCACCTGGACCCAGGCCCACCGCCGCTGGCTTGCCCGCCAGCGCTTCGAGCAGCCCGCCACCGAGCTCGCCTTCACCGACGCCCTGGCGGCGATCGACGGCCTGCTGGCGCGCAAAGCAGTCCTCGAGGAGCACCTCGCCAGAGTGGCCCACCAGGCGGACCTCTGGCCGGTCGTGGCGCGCCTGCGCTGCCTGCGCGGCATCGACACCTTCTCGGCCCTGGTCCTGCATCTCGAGGTGGGCGAGTGGAACCGCTTCGCCCGGGCGCCACAGCTGGCCGCTTGGCTCGGTCTTGCCCCCGCGCTGCGCCAGTCGGGCGAGAGCGCGGTCTCGGGGCCGATCACCAAGACGGGCTCGCGTCGCGCGCGGCGCATCCTGGTCGAGGCGGCCAAGCACTGCGATCGGCCGCCGCGCATCGGGGTCACCCTGGCCAACCGCCAGCAGGGCCAGCCCGACCACGTGCTGCAGACGGCCTGGCGAGCGCAGCAGCGGCTCTTCTGCGTGCACCAGCGTCTGCGGCATCGTGGCAAGCCGGCCAACGTGGTCACCGTCGCCATGGCTCGCGAGCTCGCCTGCTTCGCCTGGGCGCTGGCCAGGGCCTGAGCCGGCGGCCACGCCGTTCGCGAGGCGGGCGCCGGGCCGGTCGTCTGCCGGCACGCGCGGTTCTTCTATGGGCAGCCCGGCGGCCACGCCCGTTCCTAGAGTTGCGTCCGAGCCGGCGACGAAGCAGCGCCTTGGGGTGACCAATCCCCGCATATCAGACTGACCGACCGTCCAACCTGCGCCCGACGCCCACCCCGCGAACCATCCACCGCCCGTCCCCGCACGGGCCGTCTTCCCCTGCCCTCTTGACAGGGCAAGCGCCATATCAGAAGACGCGGCGGGTCATGACCTGCTTGAGGCGCGCGAGCGCCTTGATCGACTCGCGCGAGACCTTCTTCTGGGTGAGGCCCAGGGCCGCCGCCACCTCGTGCTGGGTGAACTCCCGAAAGAACAGCAGGTAGATCAGCTTGCGCTCGAAGGCCGAGAGGCGGTCGAGGGCGTCGTAGAGCGTGATGCGATCCTCGATCGGCAGCGAGAACGAGGTGAGGTGCAGCGAATGCACCTCGGCGGCGTCGACCACCGGTCTGTCGCCGCCGTCGGTGTAGCTGCCCGGCAGGCCCTGCAGATCGATGCGCGCGTAGACGTTGAGGACCTCGAGGATACCGGCCTCGCTGATGTTCAGCTCGGCCGCGATCTCGGAGAGCTGCGGCGGCCTGTCGAGCCGGCGCGTGAGCACGCCGACCGCCTCCTCGATCTCGTGGTAGACCTTCTTGACCCAGCGCGGCTGGCGCAGCAGCAGCGAGTCGCGCAGGTGGTGACGCACCTCGCCCTCGATGAGGGGCACGGCGTAGGTCGAGAATCGCACGCCCTTGGAGGGGTCGAAGCGCTGGGCCGCCTTGATGAGCCCCAGGTTCGCGACCTGCAGCAGGTCCTCGTACGGCTCGTCGGCCGTCGCGAATCGCTTGAGCACGTGATGCAGCAGGCGCTGGTTCTCGCGGACGATCTGGTCGAGGCTCGCCGGCGAGCGGGTAACCGCGTAGTCGGCTACCAGCTGCTCGTTGTTCACGGCGGCCTCGGGCGGCGCGGACTACTGCTTGACGATGTTCATCATGTTGAAGATCGGCAGGTACATCGAGATGACGACCACACCGACCAGGGCGCCGACGCCGAGCATCATGATCGGCTCGAGGATCGACGTCAGCGACTTGACCGCCGCGTTGACCTCGTCCTCGTAGAAGTCGGCCACCTTCTGCAACATGCTGTCGAGCGAGCCCGTTTCCTCGCCCACGGAGATCATCTGCACGACCATGTCGGGGAACACCTTCACGTCTTTGAGCGGCTCCGAGATGGTCTGCCCCTCCTTGACCGAGACCTGCACCGCCTCCATGGCGTGCTCGATCACGATGTTGCCGGCTGATTTGCCCGTGATGTCGATGGCCTGGAGAATGGGTACGCCGCTCGACACGAGGGTGCCCAGGGTGCGCGAGAAGCGCGCCACGGCGATCTTGCGGATGACCTCGCCGATGCCCATCGGGATGCGCAGCTTGAAGCGGTCCCAGGCCTCGGCGCCCTGCTTGGTGTGCTTGAGCTTGCGCAGGACGACGACGATGGCGACGATCGCCACGAAGACGATGATGCCGTACCAGCTCTTCAGGGTGTCGGAGACGGTCACCATGATCCGGGTGAGCATGGGCAGCTTGGCGTTGCCGAGCTCCTTGTACATGCCGGCGAAGATCGGGATCAGGAAGAAGACCATGCCGAGCAGCACGATGACGGCGAAGGAGCCGATCATCGTCGGGTAGACGAGGGCCGACTTGACCGCCCGCCTGATGCTGTCGTCCTTTTCGAGCTGGGTGGCGAGGCGATTCAGAACCTCGTCGAGGATGCCGCCGATCTCGCCGGCCCGGACCATGTTGATGTAGAGGGGCGAGAACACCTTGGGGTGCTTCTCGAGAGCGTCGGACAGCGAGATGCCGGCCTCGACGTCGGCCCGGATCGCCCCGAGGACGGTGGCGAACTTCTTGTTCTCGGTCTGCTCCTCGAGCACCGTCAGCGCCCGCAACATGGCAAGACCGGAGTTGATCATGGTCGCGAACTGGCGCGAGAAGACCGTGAGGTCTTTGGCCTTGATGCGCTGCATGCTGGCGAAGATGTCGGTCTGGGCCAGGCCGCTCTTGACCTCGTTGATGTCGACGACGGTGAGGCCCTTGTTGCGCAGGCTGGCCGCTACCGCGGCCTTGGTGTCGCCGTCGATCTGACCTGAAGCCGAGGCGCCTCTGGTGTCGAGAGCCTTGTAGGTGTACGTGGCCATGAGTCCTCCGTCACTCGCCGGCGGCACGGGACCCGGGCTGTCTATCGCCCCGGCTGCCTTCGACGCTTGTCGAGACTGTTCTCGTCATGCTGGGGCAAACCTTTAGCCGACCCGGGCCGCCTGACCGGGAGCGCCCATCAGACGATTCAGGTCTTCGGGGGTGCTCGAGCGGCGCTGCGCGAGCTCGCGCGAGATCATGCCGCGGCGCACGAGATCGGCCAGCGACGAATCCATCGTCACCATGCCGTACTGCGTGCCGGTCTGCATGACCGAGTAGATCTGGTGGGTCTTGCCCTCGCGGATGAGGTTGCGCACGGCGGGGGTCGGGATGAGCAGCTCACAGGCCACGACACGGCCGCGGCCGTCGCGG
>DATIYD010000241.1:0-3197 GCA_035517975.1 Thermoleophilia bacterium
GTCCGTCGATCGACCGCGTCGTCGCCGCTCAGGCAGGCGTGACTACGTTGCGCGCCTAGTCGGGGGGCAGGAGGCGCACCGCCAGGCGCAGGCTCGTGCCGCGCCGCCCGCGCAGGGCGGCGACGACGCCGTACACGACGAAGCAGCCCGCGAGGATCCCGAGCCACAGCAGCAGCGCCTTGGGCTGGTGGGCGACGCTCGTGCCCGAGTTGGCGTCGGTCAGATTGAGCCAGGCCGCGACCAGCACGGGCGGTACGGTGAGCACGCCCAGCCACGAGAGCGTGCTCAGCCCCAGCACTCGCCGCGCCGGCGGCAGCACGAAGGCGCGCCGCTCGGCCACGGCGGGCAGGCCGATCGCCACCGCCGCCACGCAGAGCCACTCCGTGAACATCACGATCATGCCTGAGAGCAGCGAGAGGTGGGCGTAGATCATGAGCGCCGTGAAGATGCCGGCCGCGGCGAAGGTCAGGAGCAGCGCACGGTATGGCGTGTGCCAGCGGCGATGGACCTCGGCGCACCAGCGTGGTGTGAGTCCGTCGAGCGACCAGGCGAACAGGCAGCGTGAGACACACATCGCGGTCGGCCCGACCCACGCGAACCCCCACACGGTGAAGGCGGCGAGGAGCAGCACGGCGAGCGCCTCGTGGTGCAGGGCGAGCGCGACGAGCTCGGCGAAGGCCGGCGTCGAGCCCAGACCGAGCTTGGCCGGCGGGGTGAAGGCCAGGTTAGAGAAGAGGGTCTGGCCGAAGAGATGGTCGAGGGCGAAGACGACGACGAGCAGCCATCCGAGCGTCCAGGTGAGCGAGCCGAGCACGCCGATCGCCTGGCTGCGCGCCGGCCGGCGCACCTCGCCGGCGATGAAGATCGAGAAGTAGCAGCCCACGAAGACGATCCAGGGCCAGATGGCGGCGTGCAGGGTCGCCGACCAGGAGAAGCCCGGCGCCCGCCCGCCCGCGAGCGCGGCGATGGGCCCGGCGTGCAGCCGGGCAAGGGCTGCGTCGATGTGGCCCAGGGCGGCGCCGCGCGAGAGCAGCAGGCCGGCGACGACCACGGCGGCCAGAGCCGCCGTGCCCAGCACGAAGGCCACGCTCTGGGCGCGGAAGTAGAGCCGTCCGCCACGGATCATGAGCAGCGCGTAGGCGACCAGCACCGCGAGCGAGACGAGGAACGTGCCGGTCGGCGTGCTCAGACGGTCGGCCAGGTGGCGCGCCGCCGCGCTGCCGCTGTAGGCGGCGGCGACGCGGGCGAGCGGGGTCAGACCGTACTGCACGGTATAGAGCCCGCCGAGGCCCACGAACAGGCAGAAGTACGCCATGGCCGCGACGTTCACGGCGAAGCCGAGCGCGGGGTGGAGCGTGCGTGAGATCGACACGTAGTCGCCGCCCGAGCGCGGGAAGGCCGCCGCCAGGCGGACGTAGAGCAGGTTGAGCGGCAGGATGCCGGCGAAGGCGAGCAGCACGGCCAGGTAGAGGTTGGCGCCGGGGTAGAGGGCGGGGCCGAGCAGCGTGAGCCACACGAGGCCGATGCCGATGTTGGCGTTCATGACGTTGAAGCCGAACACCTGCCACGGCGTGACGTCGCGCACGAGGCCGCTGGCCGGCCGCACGAAGGGGCTCACGCCGGTGGGGACAGGGTTGGCGCTGCGCGCCCCCTGTGGCCGTGCCTGTCCGGGCGCTCGCGTGGGAGCTTGCATCTGCCGTCGACCTCCGCATCTTCCTCGAAAACGACAAATCCCGGGCCACGGCTCTCGCGAGCCTTCAGGCCCGGGATCCTCCGTTTTCGGATCCGCGGCAGCGGCAGTGCCCGCCCCGGTACCACGGGGGCGGCGACGGCACCGCTCGGAGACAGGTCTTCTGGCTTGCCGGATCGTCCTTGCGCCGCGCCTTCCCGCCGCGCTGGCGGCAGTGGCATCGTTGCGGCGTTCGTCCCCGGTCACAGCGGCGGGTCCGCGACGGCTTTGCACCGTCTTCCCTCGAGGCCCTCTCGGGCATCTCCGCAGCCGATCCTAGCCGCCGCGCAGGGGCGGCGCAACCCGGTGCGGCGGGGTGGACTACGGCCGCCCGTCCCTTTGCCGACGGTTCTCAGGGCGCGGCCGCGGTCTCCCTGCAGGTGACGTCGGTGATGATGGCCGGGGCGGGGATGTCGCGGGCGGACCGGACGGCCTGCCAGGTCTGCCCGCCGTCGCTCGTGGCGAGCAGGACGAGCTGATGCAGGAGGCTCCATTCGGCGCCGGTGTCGCCGGCGGCCGCGGCCCTCAGATCCCAGTGAGGATGCACGACCATCCAGCCGTGCACGGCGTCGGAGAAGCAGACGGCGCCGAACTCGAAGGCGTGATCCATGGGCACCGGCGTCCAGGTCGTGCCGCCGTCGGCCGTGCGGTAGAGGAGGCCCCGATTGCCGGCCGCCCAGCCGCGCCTGGCGTCGACGAACGCGACGTCGTTCAGGCTGTCTCGCACGCCGGCGAGCTGCAGAGTCCAGTGCATGCCGCCGTCGCTCGTCGCCATGATGAGACCGCGCTTGGCCACAGACGGTCCGGCGCCGCCCACCGCCCAGCCGTGCCGCGCGTCGGCAAAGGCCATGCCGCTCAGCTGGTAGGTGCGCGGAACGGCGCGCTGCAGGCGCCAGTGCACGCCGCCGTCGGTGGTCGCGAGGATCCCGGTCCTGCCCGCGGCCCAGCCGTGGAGAGCGTCGGCGAAGCTCACCGCGCTCAGCACATCGCGGCCGCCGTAGCGTCGCCGCCAGGTCCGGCCGCCGTCGCTCGTGGTCAGGATCAGCCCTGCCGTCCTGTTGCCGACGAAGCCCACTGCCCAGGCGTGGTCCGCGTCGGTCGCGGCGAC
This sequence comes from Thermoleophilia bacterium, assembly GCA_035517975.1. Lineage (GTDB taxonomy): Bacteria > Actinomycetota > Thermoleophilia > UBA2241 > UBA2241 > Bog-752. The sequence goes on from DATIYD010000241.1 coordinate 2,838, forward strand.
GTCGAGCAGATCGTCCTCGGCCGCCTCGTGCTGCACGCTCCAGGTGGCGCCGCCGTCGGCCGTCGCGACGATCAGCCCGGCCTTGCCGACCGCCCAGCCGTGCCGGGCGTCGCCGGAGGCGATGCCGAACAGCACCTCTGTGAAGGGGTCGCCCGTCGTTACGAGGTGGCGGGTCCGCCAGGTGGCGCCGCCGTCGGGGCTCGCCACGATGAGCAGGGGCATGCCGGCGGCCCACACGTGGGCGCCGGGGCGCGCCGCGGGCGGCGGGCCGGGGGAGTGGAGGGCCCCGTAGGTGTCGGCCGCGGCGTGGCGCGAGCCGCAGCCGCCCGCCAGCGCCGCCACGAGCAGGAAGGCGCCGAG
>DATIYD010000242.1:0-2011 GCA_035517975.1 Thermoleophilia bacterium
GGGTGGCCACGACGCTGGGCTACGGACCGCGCTTCCTGCACTCGACCGGCCAGCTCCACAAGGGAGGTCCGCCGACCGGCGTCTTCGTGCAGCTCACCCGCTCGGCGCCCAGCGACCTCGCGATCCCCGGTCAGCTCTACAGCTTCGGGCAGCTCGAGCAGGCTCAGGCGCGCGGCGATCTCGAGGCCCTCGCGGGTCGCGGTCTGCGCGTGCTGTCGGTCGACCTGGGCTCCGACCCGCTCGTCGGTCTCACCACCTTCGGGAGCGTCGTCGCCGAGTTGTTGCGGCAACCGGCGACCGGGTAGAACAGCGGTGGCGGCACGACGGGCCGCCACCTTCTCATCAAGGCGCGAGCGAGCGACAAGGAGACGGGCAGATGGAACTGGCGATGGTCGGGCTTGGCCGCATGGGCGGCAACATGGCGCGGCGACTGCTGCGCGGCGGCCATCGGGTGGTCGTCTGGAACCGCACCTACGCAAAGGCGCAGGAGCTCGAGTCCGAGGGCGCCGAGGCGGTCGAGCGGCTCGAGGACGTGCCCGGCAAGCTCGCGGCGCCGCGGGCGATCTGGGTGATGCTGCCCTACGGCGCGCCGACCGACGAGGCCATCGACAAGCTCGTGCCACACCTGCAGCGCGACGACATCGTGATCGACGGCGGCAACTCGCCCTTCCAGCACGACGTCGAGCGCGGCGCCCGCCTCGAAGCTCAGGGACTGCGCTACCTCGACGCCGGCACGAGCGGCGGGGTCTGGGGACTCGACGTCGGCTACTGCCTCATGGTCGGCGGCAACCGCAGCGCCTTCGAGCAGATCGAACCGGCTCTTGCCACGCTGGCCCCACCCGGCCACGGCTACGAGTACTGCGGTGGCCACGGCGCCGGCCACTTCGTGAAGATGGTCCACAACGGCATCGAGTACGGCATGATGCAGGCCTACGGCGAGGGCTTCGAGCTGCTCCAGGCGAGCGGCTACGACCTCGACCTCGCCTCGATCGCCGATCTCTGGAACCAGGGCAGCGTGGTGCGCTCGTGGCTGCTCGAGCTGGCCGTCGACGCGTTCACCAAAGACCCGGGTCTCGAGAAGATCACCGGCTACGTCGAAGACACCGGCGAGGGCCGCTGGACGGTGCAGCAGGCGATCGAGCGCGGCGTGCCCATGCCGGTCATCGCCGAGTCGCTGTTCGCCCGGTTTCGCTCGCGGCAGAGCGACTCGTTCTCGGGCAAGGTGCTGGCGGCGCTGCGCAACGAGTTCGGCGGCCACGCGGTGAAGAGCAAGTGAGCGACTCGTGGATGTGATCGGCTACGACGAATCGGGCACGCCGCTGCGCGAGGCGGTCAAGGCCGAGCCGGCCGAATCGCCGCTGGCCCTGGAGCGCCGGCCCGAACCGTGCGCCATCGTGCTGTTCGGCGTGACCGGCGACCTCGCCAGCCGCAAGCTCATCCCGGCGCTCTACGACCTCGCCTGCCACGGCGTGCTGCCGCGGCGTTTCGCCCTGGTGGGCTACGGGCGCAAGCCGCTCTCCGGTCCCGACATGCGCGCGCTCTCCCGCGACGCCATCGACAGCTTCTTCGGGACCGGCACGGCCGAGACGCGCACCTGCAACGACATGCTCGACACCGTGCACTACGTGCAGGGCGAGTTCGGCGACCCCGAGGGGTACAAGCGCCTGCGCGAGGCGCTCGACGAGCTCGACCGCAGCAAGCGTACCGCGGGCAACCGGATCTTCTATCTGGCGACCCCGCCCAGCCTGTTTCCGGTGATCATCGAGCAGCTGGGGGCCGCCGGCCTGAACCAGGGCGGTCTGGCCGGCACACCCGAGGAGCACGGCGAGAACCGGGGCTGGACGCGCGTCGTCGTCGAGAAGCCGTTCGGCAGCGACCTCGAGAGCGCGCTCTCGCTGAACGCCGCCGTGCGCGCCGTCTTCGACGAGCATCAGGTCTACCGCATCGACCATTACCTGGCCAAGGAGACCGTCCAGAACATCCTCGTGTTCCGCTTCGCCAACGGCATCTT
>DATIYD010000243.1:0-2528 GCA_035517975.1 Thermoleophilia bacterium
CACCGGCCGCGAGCTGGTTCCAGACGATGACCATGGCGATACAGCGCGCCAGGCCGATCAGGATGACGCCCACCATGAGCTGCGGGTGGTTGTGGAGGAACACGATCGCCAGGAAGAACATGAGCACCGGGCCGATCACCCAGTTCTGCACGAGCGACAGACCGAGGATCCTGTAGTCGCGAAACACATCGCCGAGCTCTTCGTAGCGCACCTTCGCAAGCGGCGGATACATCATGACGATGAGCCCCACGGCGATCGGCAGGCTTGTCGTGCCGACCTGGAAGTGCCCCCAGAACTGCTTGATCTGGGGCGCGGCCCAGCCCACGCCGACGCCGATCGCCATGGCCAGGAAGATCCAGGCGGTCAGGTAGCGGTCGAGAAACGAGAGGCGCTTCCTGGCTGCGGTCACCACGCGCTGTCTTCTCCTTCAGTCCGAGGTCTGGCTTCCCGATTATCACATATATTTCTCTTTATGGTCAAAGCGCGTTTATGATTGAGTCACTCATCATTTCCTGACAGAGAGCGGGTAGCCTACGTAGTCGGCGAGACGAGGAGGCGTCGGTCTTGAGCAAGCCCAGGGTCCTGTTCCTGTGTGTGCACAACAGTTGTCGCAGCCAGATGGCCGAGGCCCTGCTGCGCGAGCTGGCGCCCGAGCGCTTCGAGGTGTCCAGCGCCGGCTTCGAGCCGACCGCCGTCGATCATCTTGCCGTCGAAGCAATGCGTGAGCGTGGCATCGACATCGGCGCGGCGCGCGCCAAGGGCACTGGTGACGTCCTCGGCAAGGTCCACTTCGGCTATGTGGTCACGGTCTGCGAGCGAGCCCAGCAGCAGTGCCCGAAGACGTTCCCCGGCATGGGAACCAGGCTCCACTGGCCGTTCGACGACCCGGCTGCCGCCGAGGGCGACCACGAAGAGCGTCTGGCCGCCTATCGCGAGGTACGCGACCAGATCGAGATGCGCATATGCGAGTGGCTCGACGAGCTTGGCAGGCGGTGAGCGCGTCATGAAACGGCTGACCATGAGCGGGCCGATCGCCGTCTTCTCCGACGTGCACGGCAACCTCCCCGGCCTCGAGGCGATCCTCGCCGACGTCGAGCGCCGCAAGGTGCCCGACGTGGTCTGCCTGGGCGACCTCGTCGGCTACGGTCCGTCTCCCAACGAGGTCGCCGAGCTCGTGCGTGAGCGCGGCATCCCCACGGTCATGGGCAACTACGACCAGGGCATCGGCTTCGAGACCGGCGACTGCGGCTGCGTCTACAAGACCGACGAGCAGCGCGCCGAGGGGGCGGCGTCGCTCGCCTGGACCGAAGCGGCGACATCGGCCGAGACGCGCGCCTACCTGCGCGCGCTCGAGGACCGCCTGGTCCTGGCGACGCCCGCCGGCGAGGTGCTGGCCGTGCACGGCAGTCCTCGCCGCATCAACGAGTACCTGTTCGCCGACCGGCCCGAGACGAGCCTGGCTCGCCTGGCCGAGGCGAACCCGTACCGGGCCATCGTCTTCGGCCACACGCACATCCCCTACGTCCGCGAGGTGGCCGGCACGGCCTTCATCAACGTCGGCAGCGGCGGCCGGCCCAGGGACGGCGACTGGCGAGTCTGCTACGCGCTGATCGAACCGCGCGCACCGGGCGAGGGCGGTCTCGGCGTGGAGTTCGTCCGCGTGCCGTACGATCGCGAGCGGCTCATGGCGACGCTGGCCGCGACCGACCTGATCACCACCTTCGACGGACCGGGCCGCTGAGGCGACGCGGACCCGGCCCGCGCGGATCACCTGGCGCACCTCGTGGGGAGCGGCTCCCGCAGAAGCTGACGGCGTGCAAGCCGGACGCGCGCGAGCGCCGGCGGTGCCGAAGGCGCCGCCGCGGCGCTCGCTCTAGGGGCCGCTCCGGCGCGGCCGCGGGTCGTTCGGCAGCAGCGAGCAGATGGCATCGTCGCTGCGCTCCGCGCCACGGCGCACCAGGCCGTGCAGGGTGCCCTCGCGCAGAAAGCCGCTGCGCGAGGCCACCCGCAGCGACGCCAGGTTGCGCGTGTCGGCGCCCAGATCGAGACGCGCCAGGCCGATCGTCTCGAGGGCCCACTCGACCGCCAGGCCGACCGCCCGGGTCGCGACGCCCCGCCCTCGCGCCTCGGGGTTGACCCGGTAGCCCACCTCGCCGACCGCGTGCGGCACGTCGATGTCGACGTTGAGCCCGCCCAGCAGCGTGTCGCTCGCCTCGTCGGCGATGGCGAAGTGGGCCTGACAGCCGAGCCAGGAGCCCGCCGCGAAGGCCAGGAAGCCGCGTCCCGCCTCTTCGGTGTACGGCCAGGGCACGTGGGTGAGCCAGCGCACCGTCTCCTCGTCGATCGCGGCGACGAGGGGCGCCAGGTCGGCCTCGCGGTACGGGCGCAGGCGCAGGCCGGCGCCCTCGAGCAGAGGCGGCTGGTCGGGCAGGCGGAGCTGCGCGGTGGGCGGCCGTTCGGCGACCGGCTCGACCTCGGCCGCGGCGATGCCGTCGACCCAGCCGGGACCGACCTTCCAGGAGGCCATC
>DATIYD010000244.1:0-4154 GCA_035517975.1 Thermoleophilia bacterium
CAGCGCTCGCGACCCTCGATGAGCTCGCGCGGCCAGTACCACTTGCCACGCGGGCTCCGTAAGCTCCTCTTCGCTGGCCGACCGGGCGACCGCGTCGGGCATGGTGTAGCCGGCGAGTGGCTTGACGAGGCTGGGCATGGCGGCGATGTCGTGCGCATAGAGAGGCGGCGCTCGCGGCGGTCGAAGGTCACGCGCGCGCCCAGCGGGTTCTTCAGCCGGTCCCTGTCTGCCGTGGAGAGAGCCATGGCGGTTCCTTCGGGTCTCGAGAGTCGTGGCTAGGAGGAAGAGCCGCCGTCGCCACGTGCCGGCGGTCAAAACGTTGCCTGCGACCCCGATCTGCGGGCACCATGGGCGCACTCGTCGGGCGGCAGCCGCTCGGGGAGCGACGGTAACGGACGGTGCGACCAGAAGGGAGGCGGTTCTCATGACCGGCACCGACAGCCCGCTTTCGCTCGAGCGCTTCATCCTCGAGACCAGTCGCGCCGACACGCGCAACATGCCGCAGGCCGCCTTCAACGAGATGGCGCTGCGGCTCGACTTGGACGACGCCCTCGTCGGCGCCCACGTCAACTTTTCCGACGACCACTACGCCCGCAACCTCGTCTGCCGCACGGCTGCCTTCGAGCTGCTCGTGCTGTGCTGGAAGCCCGGCCAGGCCTCTACCATCCACGATCACGCCGGCTCGCTCAACGTCACACGGGTCTACCTGGGTGACCTCACCAGCCGCACCTTCCGCCGCCGCGACGGCGGTCGCGGCGTGACGGAGGTGGGCGGCGCGGCGGGCGGCGAGCTGCCCCGCGGCCCGGTCGAGCTGATCGACGAGCAGGTGCTCTCGGGCGCCGGCGCCGCCGTCGTCGACCGCGGCGAGATCCACCAGCTCGCAAACGAATCCGAGGCCGGCCTGGTCACCGTCCACCTCTACGCGCCGCCTCTCACCGACATCGTCGTGTACTCGCGGACCGAGGCGCATACCGAGGTGCAGCGCCTGCGGTACAGCCTCGCCGACGACTTCGCATGAGCGACGGTTAGCCGGCGCGAACGGCTCGGGTAGAACCGACCGCATGACCCCCCGCGACCGCGACGACAGCGGGACCCTCACCGGCGCCGACCCAGGCGGCGACCTTCGCTTCTCGCCGCGGCCCAACCGCGCCCACGAGATCGCCTGGCGCCCCTGGAGCGCGGAGACCTTCGACGAGGCGCGCAGGCAGAAGAAGCCGGTGCTGCTCGCGATCTCGGCCGTCTGGTGCCACTGGTGCCACGTCATGGACGAGACGACCTACTCCGATCCGCGTGTCCTCGCGGCGATCGCCGACGGCTTCGTGGCGGTGCGCATCGACACCGACCGCCGCCCCGATCTCAACCGGCGCTACAACATGGGGGGCTGGCCCACGACGGCCTTCCTCACGCCGGCCGCCGCGGCACTGACCGGAGCCACCTACCTGCCGCCCGAGCGCATGCTGTCCGTGCTCGAGCAGGTCCGCCGCTTCGTCCGCGCGCATCCCGAGACGATGGGCGAGGCCGCGTCGGCCGGCGAGGCCGCGAGCGCAGACGAGGCCGCATCGCCCGGCGAGGCTGCGGGCGACGCCGTCGAAGCGGCTCTCGGCGTGGACGCGCCACCCCCCGCCGCCCCGGCGGCCGAGCCCCCCGACGTCGACCCGGCCCAGGCGGCGGCGGTCTGCCGCTCGATCGCCGCCCTGTTCGACCCGCGACACGGCGGCCTCGGCGACGAGCCCAAGTTCCCCCAGGCCGATGCCATCGGCCTGCTGCTCGTCACCGCCGTGCGCGGGCGCGACGAGGGCCTGCTGACCAAGACCCTGCACTCCCTCGACGCCATCGCCGCCGGCGAGCTGCACGACCACGTCGAGCACGGTTTCTTTCGCTACGCCACCCGCCGCGACTGGACGGTGCCCCACTTCGAGAAGCTCCTCGACGACAACGCGCGCCTCGCCCTGCTCTACCTCGATGGGTTCGCCTGGAGCGCGCGCCCGGCCTACGCCACGGTGGCGGCCGAGACCATCGAGTACCTGACGACGGTCCTGCGGGCCCCCGGCACGCCGGTCTTCCGTGCCAGCCAGGACGCCGACGAGCGCTACTACAGCCTCGATTCCGGCGGCCGCGCCGCGGTGGAAAGCCCGGCGATCGATCCCACCGTCCTCGTCGATGCGAACGCCTTCGCCGCCCGCGTCCTGCTGCGCGCCTGGCCGCTGCTCGACCGCGGCGAGCTGCTCGATGCCGGCCTCGCCGCCCTCGATCATCTCTGGGAGCATGGCCACGGTCGTCACGCGATGGCCCACTATCTGGGCGGACCTGTCGACGGCCTGCTCGGCGACCAGGCGCAGATGACGACCGCGCTGCTCGACGCCTACGAAGCCTCCGGCGACCGTGCGTATCTGGCCCGCGCCCGCCTGCTCGCCGACTGGACGCTGGAGCATCTGCGGGCGCGCGACGGCAGGTTCCTCGACCGGTTCGAGGCCGTGCCGGAGGCGCCGGCAGTGGCCGGCGACGCGCCCCTGCCGGTGCTCGACGGCGGCGCCGAGATGAGCGACGCCCTCATCCGCCTGGCCGCCTTCGGCGGGGCGCCCGCCTATCGCCACGAGGCGGCCCGCGCGCTCTGCGCGTACGCCTCGTCGGCCGCCGAGGCCGGTCCCGGCGCGGCGCCCTGGGCCCTCGCCGTCACCCGGTACGCGGAGCACCCTGCCCACGTCGTGGTCGTCGGCCGGCGCGGCGACGCGCAGACCGACTCGCTGCTGCGCGCCGGCCTGCGCGTCGCCGAACCACTCCGCTCGGTCCAGCTCCTCGACCGCGACGCCGACGCCGAGGCGATCGCCCGCGAGGGGTATGCCGTCGACTCAGACCAGGCAGCGGCCTTCGTGTGTCTGGCCGGTGTGTGCCTGGCGCCGACCTCCGACCCGGCCGCCCTGACCGCGCTGATCGAGCGCTCCGCGCGCGAGTAGCGCGACGCGCGAAGAGGGCGCCGGTTTGCCGTCGGGCATATTCTTGTGGCGACGCTCGCGCGAGCGAGCGACTGGCCGCTGCTTTCGACTGCCGACAGAAGTGAGGTGGGCATGCTGACCCTCTACCAGGCCGAATGGTGCCCGTACTGCCATCGGGTACGTCAGGTGATGACCGAGCTCGAGCTGACGTACACCTGCGTCAACGTCCCGCTGGCTCGTCCCGATCGTGCCCAGGTGCGCGAGCTGTCCGGTCAGGAAGCGGTGCCGGTGCTCAAGGACGGCCGCAAGGTGATCGTCGGCTCCAGCGAGATCGTCGCCCACCTGCGCGATACCTACCCGGTACCCGACGACGCCGAGGGACACGCCGAGGTAGGTCTCTATCGCGTCATCTTCGAGCTCGACGTCGGCCCCGACGAGGCGCTCGCGGCGTTGCGCCAGGCCCTGGCCGCGGTCGACATCCGCATCCTCGACGAGACCCGACCCGAGATGATCGGCAGCGAGCACCTGCCCGAAGGCTACGTGCTGGTGCACGCGGCCGCGATCTGGGCCATGGAGCGGGCGGCGGCGATCGACCCCACAGTCCCGGCCGCCACCGGCTTCTCGCTGGCGGTGTTCGCCGTCGAAGGCGGCAGCGCGATCGCCGTCACGCGGCCGTTCGCCGAGGCCTGGCTCTACGACGAGCCCGATCTCTTCACGCTGACGATGGCGGTGACCCAGCGGCTCTACGAGGCGCTCGAGAGCCTCTGAGGCAACGCCCCGGCGGAGCTGCGGCGGGCGGGGGACGCCCTACTCCCAGCGAAAGAGGCCGGCGGCCATGAGCGTGGTGGCAAGACCGATGCCGCCCACGATCGTGACCTGGACCAGGTCGAAGCCGTAGCCGTTCCAGGGGTCGACCAGCGTGATCACCACGTGGTAGAGCGGCAGCGACTTGCCGAGCGCCAGCATCCAGTCGGGCAGCAGGTCGAGCGGCGCGCTCGTGCCTGAGATGAACATCATGATGAACCAGATCAGCAGCCCCACGCCCTGGGCCGCGCGCGCCGTGGGGGCAAGCGAAGCGATCAGCACGCCGAGGGCCGAGAAGGCAAAGACGGCGACCACGAACGACAGCACCACACCGCCGATCGCGTCCGGGGGCGCCACGCCGTAGGCGAAGATGCCGAGCACGCTGATGACGAGGCCGCCGATCAGGCAGGTGCCGAG
>DATIYD010000245.1:0-2430 GCA_035517975.1 Thermoleophilia bacterium
GAGTTCGAGCGCACCAGGGTGCCGGCCGACGCGTACGGCGTCGGCTCGAGCCTGCTGCGCGGCAAGGTCGACTTCACCGCCGACGTCGTGCGCGTCGACGGCCGGTCGTGCGCCAAGGTGGGCCGCAGGGAGCGGCCCAACCCGCGCCTCGAGCTCGTCGAGTAGAGCACCCGATGGACGGTACGCGACGCGATCGTCGGGCGGGATGGGCGTCGCCGCGGGGGTCCGCGTGAAGGCGATCGTCGTCGTCGACCTGGTGAACGGCTTCTGCCGGAGCGGCAACCTGGCGAGCCCACGCCTGGCCGCGGTGGTGGCGCCCGTCCGCGCCTATCTCGAGGCCGAGACGGCGGCCGGTGCCGTCCCCATCTTCCTGGCCGACACGCACGAGCCCGACGATCCGGAGTTCGCCGTGTTCCCGCCGCACTGCGTGGCCGGCTCGGGCGAGGAGGAGATCGTGGCCGAGCTCGCGCCGCTTGCCGCCGCCACCACCGTCGTGCGCAAACGGCGCTTCTCGGGGTTCTTCGGCACGCAGCTCGACGGCCTGCTGGCCGCGCTCGCGCCGGACGTGGTCGACGTCGTCGGCGTCTGCACCGACATCTGCGTGCTGCACACGATCGCCGACCTGCGCAACCGTGACTACGCGGTGGTGGTGCCTCGCGCGCTCGTCGAGACCTACGACGGACCGGGCCACGACGCGACCGAGGTGAACGGGTTCGCGCTGGCCCACCTGCGCGACGTGCTGGGGGCGAAGGTCGTCTGAAGGTTCGGCCCCCCGTCGCCCCGAGGGGCGAGGGTGGTCTGCGAGTCGGGGCGGTCGCTCGTTGCCCGGGGCGCGGGTGGCCCCGAGATCGCGGACGCTAGTTGCTCTTCGCGGCGCTGGCGTGGCCGGAGCCGCCGCCGTCGTCCATGACGTCGACGAAGCTCTGCGCGGTGCGTCCGATGCCCGAGGTCGGATCGATCGCGGCCGCCTTGCGCCACTCGTCGCGCGCCAGGTCGGACCGCTGCTGCGAGAAGTAGAGGACCGCCAGGTTGTAGTGGGCGAGCTGGCTGCGCGGATCGCTGTGCAGGACACTGGTGAGCAGGTCGAGAGCGGTGCCGTCGCGCCCGTCGGCGTGCAGCGCCATGGCCAGCTGCGCCTTGGCGGTCTCGTTGCCGGGGTCGCCGGCCAGCACCTTGGAGTAGAGCCGCTGGGCCTTGGCGGGCTGCTCGGTCATGAGATACGCGTCGGCCAGGCTCATCGCCGTCTTGGCATTCGAGGGATGCCTGGCGTAGCGGGCTTCGAGGAGCCGGACCATGGCGGCGTAGTCGGTGGGGGAGGCGCCGCTCGAACCGGGCGAGGGGTGAGCGGGCAGCGTCGCGGCGCTGGCCACCTGCGCGTTTGCGCCCGACTTGTCGCTCGGGGAGCGCGAACCGGCAGCCACGATCAGGCTGGCGACGAGGATGGCGACGACGATGCCGGCGACGGCGTACCGTTTCCGCACTGCTGCTTGTCAGTCCTTTCCGCTTCGCGAGGACGGACCGGGGCCGAACGTGTCGCCCGGTGCATCCATTATGCGGCGCTTTCGGGGGCCTCCCGAACCCTATCGGACCGCCTGTAACAGTCCTTAACGCCGGCTTAACAAACAGGGCCACCGCCTTGACGAAGGCGTCGCGTGCCGTCTAGACTGCAGAAGCGGACAAAAACTATCCGGCTGGTACTTCGAAGGTGAGCGGAGCATGGGACTGCAACTGACACGGGGCGGCGAGTACGCGATCCGCGCCATGACCTACCTGGCGCGCCGGCCGGTGGGCGACATCTCGCCGCTGCACGAGGTCGGCGCCGAGCAGGATATCCCCGAGAGCTTCCTGGCCAAGATCTTCCAGAGCCTCGTGCACGCCGACCTCGCCGTCTCGCAGCGCGGCGCGCACGGCGGTTTCACGCTCGCCCGTCCGCCGGGCGAGATCACGATCCGCGAGATCGTCGAAGCCGTCGACGGACCGATCGCTCTGAACGGCTGCGTGCTGTGGCCCGAGGATTGCCAGCGCAGCGGCGGCTGCCGCATGCACGAGGTGTGGGTGCTCGCTCAGGAGCGCATGATGGAGGTCCTCGGTCAGGTCACGCTCGCCGAGCTCGCTCCCCTGCCGGCGGGCACGCCCGCCTGACAGGACCGGCCGGGTTCACGCCGGCCCCGTTCTCCTCATCGTCTCTGGTCGGCTGCCTGATCGGCCGCCGGGCGCGGCTCGCTTGCGCCGGCGCGCTTCCCGTCGTCGTAGCCCGACGGGTGCTCGCGCAACCAGACCCAGGCGTCGGCGACGATCTCGCCGAGGTCGCGCTGCGGCATCCAGCCGAGCGTGCGCCGGGCCCGGTCGTTCGAGGCGACGAGGACGGGAGGATCGCCCTCGCGGCGAGGGGCGCGCTCGACCGAGGTGGTGCGGGCGGTCGCCGCGGCA
>DATIYD010000246.1:0-5240 GCA_035517975.1 Thermoleophilia bacterium
GCAGCGCCGCTCGCCGCGGCGCCGCCGCGCCGGGCGTCGCCGACCGGCGCGTGCTGCTCGTCACCACGAGCCTCCTGCTGCTCTACGGTCTCGTCATGGCCTACAGCGCCTCGACCGCCAAGGCCTACTTCTTCTACGGGTCGAGCTGGTATCTGATCGAGCGCCAGGCCTTTTTCGCGGTGATCGGCGTGGTCGCCATGATCGCCCTCGCGCGCATCGACTACGCCGTCTGGCGGCGCTTCGCGGTGCCCCTCTGGATCTTCGCCCTGCTCAGCCTGCTCGTCGTGCTGGTGCCGGGCATCGGCACCGAGGTCAACGGCGCGCGGCGCTGGATCATCGTGGCCGGCTTCTCGTACTCGCCGAGCGAGCTCGCCAAGCTGGCCTGCGTGTTCCTGGTCGCCGGGCTGGTCATCAAGCAGCCCGGCGAGGTACGCACCGCCGGCGGCTTCACCCGTCTCATCGTGCTCGGCATCGGGCCGGCGGCCGTGCTGATCATGGCCGAGCCCGACCTCGGCACGACCATCATCCTCGTGCTCGCGGTCATGGCCGTGATCGTGGCGGCCGGGGCGCGCGTGCGCCACCTCGTCACGATGGGCTCACTGGCCGTGGCCGGCATCGCCCTGGCGGTCGTGGTCGAGCCCTACCGCATGGCGCGGCTCACATCGTTCATCGACCCCTGGAAAGACCCGCACGGCGCCGGCATGCAGACCGTGCAGTCGCTCATCTCGATCGCCTCGGGCCACGTGTTCGGGGTCGGTCTGGGCAACTCCATCCAGAAGTTCGGCTTCTTGCCCGAGCAGACGACCGACTCGATCACGGGTATCATCGGCGAGGAGCTCGGCCTCGTCGGACTGCTCGTCCTGATCACCCTGTACGTCGTGCTCGTGTGGACGATCTTCCGCATCGCCCTGCGCAGCCGGGAGCCGTACGGCAAGCTGCTGGCGGCCGGCATCGGCAGCGCGATCGGCGTGCAGGCCGCCGTCAACATCGGGGCCGCGCTCGGCGTGCTGCCCCTGACCGGCGTGCCGCTGCCCCTCGTGTCGTTCGGCGGCACGAGCCTGGTCGTGGTGCTGGCCGGCGTCGGTATCGTGGCCAACATCGCAAGCAACCGCAGGAGCTACATCGTTGCCAGCACTGCACGACAGTCGCGTCCTCGTGGCGGCGGGCGGGACGGGGGGACATCTCACCCCCGCCCTCGCGGTCGCTGACGAGCTCGCCGCCCGCGGCGCGGACATCACCTTCGTCACGACCCCCTCGCAGGCGGGGCGGGTCGGCGAGCGCTACCGTTCCTACGCCCTCGAGATGCGCGGCTTCGAGCGGCATCTCCTGGCGCGCTCGAACGCGGTCACCCTGCGGCGTCTGGCCGCTGCGGCACCGCGCTCGTGGGGGATCGTCTCGGCGGTCCGGCCGCACGTCGCCGTGGGTGGCGGGGGCTACCTGAGCGGACCGGTCGTGGCCGTCGCCGCCCTGCGCGGCGTGCCGGCCCTGGCGATCGAGAGCGACGCTCACCTGGGCATCACCAACCGCCTGCTCGCCCACCTGGTCGAGCGCGTCTGCCTGAGCTTTCCCGTCGCGGGGCGCGAGCCGCCCCGCTTCGTGGTCACCGGAAGGCCCCTGTCGGCGGCCCAGCTCGACGCCGACGCCGACGCCGGACGGGCCGCCTTCGGCTTCACGGCGGCGCTGCCGGTCGTGCTCGTGTTCGGCGGCAGCCAGGGCGCCCAGAGCCTGAACCAGGCCTGCCTCGACGCCTTCGGCACGGGCCCGCTCGACCTGCAGGTGCTGCACGTCTGCGGGCCGCGTCACCTCGACCAGATGACGGCGGCGCTCGCCGCCCGCGGCGCCGACGTTGAGCACTACCGGCTGCTGCCCTACACTGAGGACCTGGCGCATGCCATGGCCGCCGCCGATCTCGTCGTCGGCCGGGCGGGCGGGTCGGTGGCCGAGATCGCGGCGCTGGGCCGGCCCGCCGTGCTCGTGCCCTTCCCCTTCGCCACCGCCGACCACCAGAGCAAGAACGCGGCTTGGATGGCCGCGGCCGGCGGGGCCGTCGTGATCGCCGATGCCGATCTCGACGGCCGGCGGCTCGGCGGCCTCGTGCGCGAGCTGCTGGCCGACAAGGCGCGTCTCGCGCGCATGGCCCAGGCCAGCCACGAGGCCGGCCGGCCCGACGCCACCCGGCGCGTGGCCGACGAGGTCGCGGCGCTGCTTGGCACGGCGCGCACGGATGGCCCGGCATGACGATCCCGGACACAAGCGAGGAGTCGAGCGTGAGGCACGAGACGGGCATTCCCCAGCCGGTCCACTTCATCGGCGTGGGAGGCGCCGGCATGAGCGGCATCGCCGCGGTGCTGGCGGCGCTCGGCGTGGCCGTCACCGGGTCCGATCTCAAGGCTTCGCGCTACACGCGCCATCTCGAGGAGTGCGGCGTACCGGTGCGCATCGGTCACGAGGCCTCGCAGGTCGGCGGCGCCGCGCTCGTCGTCATCTCCTCTGCCATCCCCGCGGGCAATCCCGAGCTGCAGGAGGCGCGCCGCCGCGGCCTGCCGGTGCTGCAGCGGGCCGAGATGCTCGCCCGCATCATGGCGACGCGGCGCGGGGTGGCGATCGCCGGCACGCACGGCAAGACGACCACCTCGTCGATGATCACCCACGCGCTGCTGCGCTGCGACCGGCGGCCGACCTTCGTCGTCGGCGGCGACCTCAACGATGTCGGCTCCAACGCCGGCGTCGGCGCCGGTGAGTGGCTGGTCGCCGAGGCCGACGAGAGCGACGGCAGCCTGCTCCATCTGCGTCCCGAGGTCGCGGTCGTCACCAACGTCGAGCTCGACCACCACGCCAACTACCGTTGTCTCGCCGACGTGCGCGACGTCTTTCGGCGCTTCGTCGCGCTGCTGCCGCCGGGCGGCCGGCTCGTCGTGGCACGCGAGGCCGGGACCGACTTTCTGACGGGCGCGACCGAGGCCGCCGTGGTGCGCTACGGCATCGCCATTCCCGATGCGGGCGCAGGCGCCGGCCCGGCGGTCGGGAAGCCGGCGGAGCCGGCCGCCGACGGCCGGAGCGCCGATCTCACGGCCCTCATCGAGCGTGCCGACGATCGCGGGAGCGTGTTCGAGGTGCGCGAGGGGGGCGAGCGCCTGGGCCGCGTCGAGTTGCGCGTGCCCGGCGAGCACAACGTCCTGAACGCCCTGGCCGCGCTCGCCGCCCTGGCGCACACCGGCGTCGGCTTCGACGAGGCAGCGCCCCATCTCGCCACCTTCAGCGGCGCGGCGCGCCGCTACCAGGAGATCGGCCGGCACGACGGGGTCGTCGTGATCGACGACTACGCACACCATCCGACCGAGGTCGCCGCCACGCTCAAGGCCGCCCGCAGCGGCTCCTACCGGCGCATCATCGCCGTCTTCCAGCCGCATCTGTTCTCGCGCACGCGGTACCTGCAGCGCGAGTTCGGCCGGGCGCTCACGCTGGCCGACGAGGCCATCGTCACCGACATCTTCCCGGCCCGCGAGGAGCCCGAGCCCGGCGTCACCGGCAAGCTCGTCGTCGATGCCTACCTGCTCGAACGGCCCGGTGGGCCGGTGTTCTACCTGCCGCGCCTGAGCGACGCGGTGCGCCACCTTCAGGCGCGCCTGCGCCCGGGCGATCTCGTGCTCACGATCGGCGCCGGCGACGTGCTGCACGTCGGCGAGCGGCTGCTCGCGGCCCTCGCCGCCCCGGCGGCATCCGGGGACGCCGGCGCGGGACGATGAGCGCGGCCACCAGGCGGCGGCGTGCGCTCGCCACGGTGGCGCTGGCCGTGCTGATCGTCGCGGTGCCTCTGGGCATCTACGCCTGGGGGCGCACGTCAGATACCTTCCGCGTCCGTCACATCGTGCTGCACGGCGCGCGGCCGGCGCACGCGCGGGCGTTGCGCCTGGCCCTGAAGCACAGCCTGCTGGGCGTCAACCTCTTTCGCGTCTCCACGGCGCGCGTGCGAGCCGCGCTGGCAGGCTTTCCGTACGTCGCCGAGCTCACTGTGGATCGCGACTTTCCCGACACGCTGCGCGTGCGCATGACCGAGTACGTACCGGCGGCCCTCGTGCTGAGCCACGGGCGCTGGTACGTCGTGGCGAGCGAGGGCCGGGTCCTGGCGGCCACTGCGCAGACGGGCGAGACCGGGACGGGCGCAACCGCCTCGCCGGGCGCGGACGCGTCGCCGGGCGCGGACGCTTCGCCGGGTTTCGACGCCTCGCCGACCGGCGCAGCCTCGCCGTCGAGCGGCATGACGCCGGCAGCCGCGGGGTCGCCTGCCCCCGGCGCGAGCGGCTCACCGGCGGCGGAGAGTGGAGGCAGCGCCGCGGCATCGACCTCGCTCACGTCGACCGACCTGCCGCGCCCGCCGGCCGACGTCAAGCTGCCGCATGGCACGCGCGCGCTGCCGGTGATCGTCACGGCTGTGCCGCTGTCGGTCGGCGCGACGATCGTCGATACGCGCGTGCGGGCGGCGCTCAGCGTGCTGGCGGCGCTGCCCGGCGCGCTGCGCCGCGATGCGCTCGGCGCGCGGGCCACGGCCACCAGCATCCGCGTCCTCGTGACCGGCGGCCCGACGATCGAGTTCGGCGACACCGGCCGCCTGGCGGCCAAGGTGCTGGCCCTGAAGGCCGTGCTCGGTCGCTATCGCCGCCACCACGTCGCCTGCACCTTCGTCGATGTATCGGTGCCAGACCGGCCGCTGGGCGCGCCGCTGCTGCCGGCGCTGGCCGTCCAGGCGGCGAGCTCCGCGGGCAGCTCTGGTGGCAGCTCTGGTGGCGGCTCCACAGGGGCCTCCACGGGTGGCGCGGCGAACGCCGGCACGGGGGGCACGGGCAGGACGAGCCCCTCGCCCGCGGCGAGCGGCGCGCCTTGACGGTCCGCGTTGGCCTGCCGTGCGCATCAGTGTTTGACACTTCGCGCAACCGGCCCATATGCTACGAAGGTGGCGTGGTCTCATGCCCTCGTCAAGGGTTTGTGAGAGCAAAAGTACGAGCAAATCTGGTGTTTTGCCGACGATAGTCCACAGCGTTTCAACAACTCTTAGGGACCGCTCGACGGTGGTCGCCGACAAGAAATAAGTCTCGACTTCAACAGGAGGGTTAGGTCCCCATGATCGAGTCTTCGGGCAACTACCTCGCGGTCATCAAGGTCGTCGGCGTCGGCGGCGGCGGCACGAACGCGGTCAACCGCATGGTCGATGCCGGCCTGCGCGGGGTCGAGTTCATCGCCGT
>DATIYD010000247.1:0-3085 GCA_035517975.1 Thermoleophilia bacterium
CGACCTCATGATGACCTATCGGCCGGGTGCCGTCGCGCGCTTATCGCGAAGCGTAAGCCGTTCTGACTATCCCGTTTGCCCCGACGGCCGGTTTGCGGCCTGGCGCATCGAACGCATCATCGGGCGGGCGGCGGCGATCGCGCCCAGTGGGGATGACGGCGTCGCGAACGACCCATCCATGGGCGCCGGGGCGGCCGGCGACAAGGCGGCCGGCGGCGGAGCAGGAGACGGCACGGCGGGAGACGGAGCACCCGAGGTCGCCGCGCTTCTCGATCTCGACCTGGGGTTTCGCGACGAGCCCGCGCGATGGAGCCACCTGCTCGGCGAAGCGCCCGGCACCGAGGTGTTCCTGCGTACCACGGCGCCGCTCGGCGAGGGGGCGCTGTGGCACGCCCTCTGTGACCGTCATGCCGATCGCTTGACGGTCGTGACAGGCGTCGGCGACCTGCGCCGTGCCTCGCTGCGCGTCGAGCAGCCGCTGTCGTGGGAGCACCTGTACAGCCACGTCGTCGCGGCGGTGAGCGACTCACCCCTGGCAGCCGCCCGGCGCGTCGTGGTCACGCTCGATCTGGCCGGCGCGGTCGTGATCGAGCGGGACGCGCCGACGACCCTCGTCTTCGACCCCCGCCGCGAGGCCGGCGAGGGCCAGCGCCCCGAGGAAGGATTCGTGGCCGGTCATCAGCAGGTCATGCTCGCCGCGCTCGTGCGCGGGCGTCTGCTCGGCGGCATGGTGACCGACGCCGTGCGGCGCGGCCTCACCGCGATGCGCGATCTGCACGAGCTCGGCTTCGATGCCACCGGCGAGCCGGGCAGCGAGGTCGTCGCCTTTCCCTTCGCGCGCGTGGCGCGCGCCGTCCGCGAGGGGGGCGAGGGCCTCACCTGCGTGAGCCTGACGACCGAGCAGCTCGCCACCAGCAGCATCCTCGTCGAGTCGCTGCGGGGCGACGAGCTCGAGCGAGCCGCACGCCAGGTCGCCCACGAGGGCGCGGCGGGCCTCGGCGACGTGCCGGTAGAGACCGTGGGCGCCTGGTCCTCGGTCGATCGCGCCGAGATCGAGAACCTGCGCAGCGTGCGGGCCATCATGGCCGGCTACGTCGAGTCGTACCGGGCCGGCCGGCGCACCAAGCGGCCGCTCTCGGTCGCCGTGTTCGGCCCGCCCGGCGCCGGCAAGTCGTTCGCGGTCAAGCAGGTCGCCGGCGCGTTGCTGCCCGGCCGCCTGCGCGTGCTCGAATTCAACCTCTCGCAGCTGCGCGGCGAGCGCGGCCTGGCCGGCGCGTTCCACGTGGTCCGCGACGCGGTGCTCGACCAGCGGTTGCCGCTCGTCTTCTGGGACGAGTTCGACACGCCGCTCGACGGTGCGCCGCTCGGCTGGCTGCGGCGCTTCCTCATGCCGATGCAGGATGCCGCCTTCGTCGAGGGTGACGTCTCGCACCCCCTGGGACCGGCGATCTTCGTGTTCGCCGGCGGCACGAGCGCCACGTTCGCCGAGTTCTCGGCGGGCGACACGGCCGAGGACCGCCGGGCCAAGAAGTCCGACTTCATCAGCCGCCTGCGCGGCTACATGGACGTGCTCGGGCCCAACCCGGCGGGACCGCACGACGCCGGCGTCATGCTGCGTCGCGCCCTGCTGCTGCACGCCCTGCTGCGCCAGTCGGCACCGCAACTGTTCCGCGACGGCCGGCTCACCATCGACGACGGGGTGCTGAACGCCTTCCTGCGCGTGGCGGCGTTCCGCCACGGCGCTCGCTCGATGGAGGCCATCATCGACATGAGCGCGCTCGGCGGCAAGGCCGGTTACGAGCGGGCCAGCCTGCCGGCTCCGCGCCAGCTCGCCCTGCACGTCGACGCCGACGCCTTCCTGGAGCTCGTGAACGCCTCGTAAGCAGCCGACGCCGCGGTCGCGGCGGGGTCGCGCGGCGACAGGGTGGTAGCATCGCCGTCATGGACGACCCGCCGACTTCGCCGGTGCCGATGAAACGGCGGCTGCGCCGGCTGCCGCGCAACGTCGTCGCTCTGGGCGTGGTCAGCTTCGTAGCCGACCTGAGCTCGGAGATGATCTATCCGATCTTCCCGGGCTTCGTGACGAAGACGTTGGGAGCCTCGGCAGCCGTGCTCGGCCTGATCGAGGGCACGGCAGAGGCGACGGCGAGCCTCACCCGCTACCCGTTCGGTCGTCTGTCGGACGACTCGGGGCGCCGGCGTCCGTACGTACTCGGCGGCTATGGCCTGGCCGCGCTCGGCAAGCTCGTGCTGGCCCTGGCGTTCGTCTGGCCGGTGGCACTCGTCGGGCGCGTGGTGGACCGCGTCGGCAAGGGCATGCGCACGGCACCGCGCGACGCCCTGCTCTCGGCCGACGTCCGCGACGAAGATCGCGGCCTGGCGTTCGGCCTGCACCGCACCATGGACACCGCCGGCGCGGTGCTCGGGCCACTGGCAACGCTGCTCCTGCTCGAGCTCGGCGTCTCGCTGCGCTGGGTCTTCGCCCTGGCCGTGGTGCCGGGCGCCTTCAGCGTGCTCGTTATCTGGAGGAGCGTGCGCGAGCACAAGGCCGCGGCGGGCGCGACGCAGACCGGGACGGTCGCAGGAGCCGACGGCGCGGCGCGCGACGGGGCGGTCGGCGCGGCGCGCGACGGGGCAGCCGGGAGGACCGGCGGCGTCCGGGCACGGTTACGTTTGCCGGCCTCGCGGCGCTTCCGCCGCCTGC
Source organism: Thermoleophilia bacterium (assembly GCA_035517975.1). Lineage (GTDB taxonomy): Bacteria > Actinomycetota > Thermoleophilia > UBA2241 > UBA2241 > Bog-752. The sequence continues at coordinate 2,705 of DATIYD010000247.1, forward strand.
TCGTGGCCTCGCTCGTCTTTGCCGTCGGCAACTCGAGCAACGCGTTCATCCTGCTCAAGGCGTCGGCGGTCGGCTACGGCGCGAAGGGCGTGATCCTCGTCTACGTGCTCTACAACCTCACCTACGCCGCCGGCTCGCTGCCGCTCGGCGGTCTGTCCGACCGCGTCGGCCAGTTCCCGGTGGTGGCCGGCGGCTTTCTCGTCTCCGCCGCGGTCTACGCGGGACTGGCGGCGGCGAAGGGCATGGCGCTGGTCGCCGTGCTCTTCGCCGCCTACGGCCTCTACATCGCCGCCACTGAAGGCACGACGAAGGCCCTGATCAGCCGCACGGCGCCCGACGCCGAGCGCGCCTCGGCGATGGGCTTCTTTGACACCTCGATCG
>DATIYD010000248.1:0-7884 GCA_035517975.1 Thermoleophilia bacterium
CGCCGCGGCCCTCGAGCCAGGCGCCGACCTCGTGATAGACGAGCTTCGCCCGGTTACGGACCAGGGCTTGGCAGACGCGTTCGTGCTCGATCTCGCCGTCGCGACCGACCGCCATCTCAACGACCATCGCCGGCCGGTCCTCGCCTGCGTTCAACGAGGTGAGGCCGGTGCTGAGTCGTTCGGGCAGCATGGCGAAGATGCGGGCCGGCGTGTAGACCGAGGTGGTGTTGGTCTCGGCGTGACGGTCGACGGCCGAGCCGGCCGCCACGAGCCCGCTCACGTCGGCGACCGCCACGAGCACCGTCACGGCGCCGGCCTGCGCCCCCGTACCGCCCTGCGCGCCTGAGGCGCGCACCGCGGTGAGCTGGTCCAGATCGAGCGAGTCGTGGTTGTCGATCGAGCACCACGGCAGCTCGCGCAGGTCGACGAGGCCGTCGCCGGCGAGCGCCGCGGGCCTCAGGGCGTCGGCTTCGGCGAGCGCCGCCCTGGGGTAGTCGGGCTCGAGGCCATAGTCGACCATCGCCCGGCGGGCGACGCGCAGCAGCAGGGCGCGCTGGTCCTCGGGCACGCGGTTCATCTGGCGTGCTCCTCGGTGGTGCGTCCCGTGGCCTTCATGCGTCGCGCTCCGAGCTCACGCCAGGTGCTCCCCGGTCGGGTCGGTGGGCTTCGGACCGGCCTGCCGGTCCTCGGGCGTCACCGAGCGTGCGAGGTCGGGCGTCGGAGCCTCTTCGTCGCGGGGCCGCAGGGTGGCGCGCACCAGCTCGAAGGCCTCGGCCGGCCGGTCGACCAGGTGCACCAGGCCCAGGTCCTTCGGCGCGATCATGCCGTGGCTGACGAGCGCGTCGAAGTCGATGATCTCGCGCCAGTAGCTCGAGCCGTACAGGAGGATCGGGATGGGTCGTTCGAGCTTGCCGGTCTGTGAGAGGGTGAGCAGCTCGAAGACCTCGTCGAGGGTGCCGAAGCCGCCGGGGAAGGCGACGATCGCCCGTGCCAGGTAGGCGAACCAGAGCTTGCGCATGAAGAAGTAGCGGAACTCGAACGACAGGCCCTTCGTGATGTAGGGGTTGGGGCGCTGCTCGTGGGGGAGGCCGATGTTGAGGCCGATGGTGCGCCCGCCCGCCTCGCTTGCGCCGCGGTTGGCGGCCTCCATGATGCCGGGCCCGCCGCCGGTGCAGACCAGGCAGCGGTGAGCCGGGCTGGGCAGCGAGGCCGACCACTCGGTGACGAGCCGGGCGAGCTCGCGGGCCGCCTCGTAGTAGGCGCCGAACGGCCCGTCCCGGGTGATGCGGGCCGAGCCGAAGAAGACGATCGTGTCGTGGACACCGCGCCGGCGAAAGACGCCGAGCGGCCGCAGGTACTCCGACAGGATGCGCAGCGGCCGGGCCTCGTCGCTGTCGACGAAGCGGGGATCGTGGTAGGCGAGGGGTTCGCGCGGTGTGTCGTCGGGTGGCGGGGGAGAACTCGTCATCGGGTGCAGTCTATCCCGTTTGCGAGCAGGCGAAGAAACGGCCGCGCACCCGCCGTCGAAGCACATCCTCCGGACGCCTTTGCCGGGCGCAAGCTCCGGTCAGGCTTGCCCACGGCACATGGGAGAGCCTGTTTACCGCTGCTTCCTCCCGGACCTGACGGGGTTCGCAGGTTCCCATTGCGTGGGGCCCGACCATCGACGCCGCACGTCGGCCGACTGCTCCGCGGGATGGCCCCTCGGGCGGGGATTCAGCCCCGCTGTAGCGGATTGCGGGTACAGGGCACCGCTGGCTCCCCGCCTAGCGCGGCCATCGGGGAGTCTACCCGCGGCCCCAGGGCAAGGCAAACGTCGCCGGCGGTAGGAGATAGCGACCGCGAAACGCGCCCAAGCGTGACATCTCGTCCGCTGCGCTTCCCGGGCTGCGCCCGGATCGCGCAGCCGGGCCAACGGGCTCTCGAATCATCCGCTCACGGTAGTAGACTTGCCGATGCAGGTTGTCCGCGTGACTGGCGAAGGAAGGCGGCCGTGTCCAACGAGCTCCAGAGGGCGCAAGAGCAGCTTGCGGCCGGAGACCTCAAGAAAGCCGCAAGCACCCTCTGGGACGTCGAGCGGTTGGCCCGCACCGACCTCGACGAGGCTCGCGGTCTGCTCGAGGTGGCGTCTGAGCTCCGCGACAAGGCAAGCGGGCGAGTCAGGGGTGACTGCGATCTCCTCATCGACGATGCCCAGAGGTACATCGACAGGGCGCTGCAGTCGCCCCCGCGACTCCAGCTGGGAATGGCCCGCTATCTCGGGTCGTGCCAGGCATTCGGGGCCCCCCGTAGCGGGAATCTCTCGCTCGCCGACGACGCCGTGTTCTTCGACGCGACCAAGCTCGAGATGGCTCTGATCGCCAGCGTCGAGGTGGGCGGCGGTCAGGTGGCCAAGTCGAGGGTGGCGGCCACCCTCGTCTTCGGTGTCGCGGGACTTGGCTCCAAGGCGACGGAGGATCGGGCCGAGATGGCGATCCACCTCGCGTCGGGTGAGGCCGCGTTCTTCCAGATCGAGGCGACGAGCCCGTTCGAGCTGCGCGCGAAAGTCTTGCCGCTGCTCAGGGGCGCCGGTATCCCGCTGGTCGACACACGGGCCACCGAGGCAGGCGCACCCGCAGGCGCCGCAGACGCGGGGTCGACCCTCGGTCTTGCGGACGAGCTCGCCAAGCTCGCTCGGCTCCACGAGAGCGGCTTCCTGACCGACGCGGAGCTTGCCGCGGCCAAGGCCAGGCTGCTGTCCTGACGTTCCTCGGACGGGTCCTGCGCTATGCGGAGACCTCGTCCTCGACGACCGGTTCGACGGAGTCGGCGCGGCGCTCTCCGACCGCGTCGGCGCGCTCGGCCATCGTCCAGGCCGCGTCGATCGCCGCCGAGACGGCCGCCGGGTGGGTGACGTGCAGCGCGTGGCCGCCGTCGCCGATCACGATCAGGCGGGAGCGGGGCAGGCGGCGGTGGAAGGCCTCGGACTCGGCGGCCGGGGCGATGTGGTCGTAGGCGCCGACCACCACGACGAAGGGCACGGCGAGGGCGCCGTACGAACCGGCCAGGGCGCGGAGGTCGGCGGTGGCGCGCTCGAGGTCCTCGGCGGCGTGGCGGAACGGGCCGGGGCGCAGCGCCACGGCGAGTGCTGCGCCGGCGTAGCGGCGCGGCAGGCGCTGCGGCGAGCAGGCCAGCGTGAGCAGTTGGTAGCCGACGGGGTACGCGAGCGGCACGAGCAGGGTGGCCGCCGCCAGCCGTCCCAGCAGCGGGATCCGCAGGACGCGCGACAGGCGTGCGACCGGCAGGCGGTAGGGCAGCACGTGGCCGCCGACGGTCACGACCCCCGCCACGTCGTCGGGGTAGAGCTCGGCGTAGGCGACAGCCACGGCCGCGCCGAGCGAGTAGCCGACGACCACCGGGGGTTCGAGGCCGAGCCGGCCGACGGCCTTGTGCAGCAGGTACGCCTGGCCGATCGGCGTGTGGCCCTCGCTCGGTGGTGTGCCGCTGTAGCCGTTGCCAGGCCGGTCGAAGGCAAGCGCGTCGTAGCGCGGTGCGAGCAGCTCGCCGAGAAGCTCGTAGTCGTAAGTCGAGCCGAGCAGCCCGTGGATGAGCACGACCGGCCGGCCCGCGCCGCCGCGCGTGTAGCGCAGCTTCACGCCATCGACCTCGATCACACCGGCCGGTCGCGGATAGCGCCGTTCGGCGCGGCGCACGAGCAGGCGAGTCAGCGCCGCCGCGCCGAACAGCGCGGCGACGGCGGATGCAGCGATGGCGAGCGGTCCCCAGAGGCGGTGCATGTCGGCCCTATTCTGCCCACAGCCGGCATCTGAAACGCCAACGATGCGGCGTACGCTCGTGCCCGAGGGTGCTACACCCGCAGCACGATCTTGCGGATCTCCGGATCGTCCGAGGGCCGCACGTCGAAGCCGAGCGATTCGGCGAAGTTCACCATGCCGCCGTTGGTGGCCAGCACGTGGCCGTAGATCTCGCGCACGTACTGGTCGCGAGCGGCTTCGATCAGGGCGGTCATGAGACTGCCGCCCAGGCCGCGGCGCTGGTGGCTGTCGCGCACCAGCACGGCGAACTCGCCCTCTTCGGCGTTGGCCGTCTCGATGCTCAGGCGTGCGACGCCGAGCATCTGCTTCTTGCGGCCCCTGCCGCCGATCGCCACGATCGCGATCTCGCGGTCGTAGTCGATGTGGCAGTAGCGCACGAGCATCGACTTCGTGATCTCTTTGACCGGCCCGAAGAAGCGATGCTCGGCGGTCGTGGCGGAGAGCGACTCGATCATCTCGCGCCAGAGGTTCTCATCTTCGGCCCTGATGGCGCGCAGCTCGACCTTCTCGCCGTCGAGGCTGATCTCCGCGTCGTACTTGGTGGGGTACATCGAGATGATCAGGTGCGAACCGGGCTGGGTGATCTTGCGCACGTCGCGGGGCTCGATCATGAGGCGCGCGTCGAGGGCGCTCAGGCCGTCGGGGCGCACCTGCAGCGGGTTCACGTCCATCTCGACGATCTCGGGGAAGTCGACCAGCAGGTAGCTCGCCTTGACGAGCGCCTGCTCGAGGGCGTCCATGTCGACCGGCGTGCCGCCGCGATAGCCGCGCAGCAGGCGCGAAACCTTGGTGTCATTGATGATGGTGGCGGCCAGCGCCTGGTTCAACGGCGGAAAGTCGACGGCGACGTCGCGGTAGAGCTCGACGCCGGTGCCGCCCATGCCGAACATGAGCGCCGGGCCGAACGTCTGGTCCTTGCGCGAGCCGATGATCACCTCGTAGCCGCCGCGTGACATGGCCTGCACGGTGACGCCCAGGAGCCCGGCCTTGGGCGCGGCCGCCGCCACGCGCTCGGTGATCTTGGTGAACTGCTTGGCGGCCTCTGGGGCGGACCGTACGTTCAGGGCGATCCCGCCGACATCGGACTTGTGCGTGATGTCGTGCGAGAGGATCTTGATAGCCACTGGAAAGCCGATCTCCTCTGCCTTCTTGGCGCACTCCGCCGCGCTCGTGGCGAGCACGGTCTTGACGACCGGGATGCCGTACGCCTCGAGCACGTCCTTGGCCTCGATCTCGGTGAGGGTCGAGCGCTCCTGGCGCGAGACCTCGAGGAAGATGCGCTTGACGCGTTCGCGGTCGGGCGTGAACTGCGGCAGGATGTCGGCCGGCGTCTCGTAGAGGGTCGCGAGGCTCTTGGTGTACTGGTACATGTAGAGATAGGCGCGCACCGCGTCTTCGGGCGCGTCGAAGGTCGGCACGTGGGCCGAGCGCAGCAGGCGGATGCCGTCGGCCACCTTGATCTCACCCATGAACGAAGTGAGCAGCGGCTTGCGCACGTGGCCCTTGGAGACCTCGATCAGCGCCTCGGCCGTCTGGGTCGGGTAGCTCATCGCTTGCGGGGTGAGGATGGCCAGCACGCCGTCGCAGTTGGGGTCGTCCATCAAGGCGGCGGCGGCGGCGGCGTACCGCTCGGCGTTGGCGTCGCCGCCCACGTCGACCGGGTTGCCGCGGGCGGCAAAGGAGGGCAGGCACTCGCGCAGCTTGGCGTCGGTCTCGGGACTGAGCTCGGCGAGCTCGCCGCCCAGGGCGAGCAGGCGGTCGGAGGCCATGACGCCCGGTCCGCCGGCGTTGGTCACGATGCCGAGCTTGGGACCGCGCGGGCTCGAGACCCGCGAGAGCGCCTCGCTTGCGTCGAACAGGTCCTCGATCTCTTCGACGCGCACGACCCCGGCGCGGCGGAAGGCCGCGCTGTAGAGCGTGTCGTCGCCGGCGATGGCGCCGGTGTGCGAGGCGGCCGCCAGGGCTGAACGCGCCGTACGGCCCGACTTGACCACGATGATCGGCTTGGTCTTGGCGAAGTGGCGCGCCGCGCTCATGAACTTGCGGGCGTCGGGCAGCGACTCGATGTAGAGGATGATCGAGTTGGTCTGCGGGTCGGCGCCGAAGTAGTCGATCAGGTCGCCGAAGTCGACGTCGCACATGGAGCCGACCGAGACGAAGGCCGAGAAGCCGACCTCGTTGGCGGTGGCCCAGTCGAGCACGGCGGTGCCCAGGGCGCCCGACTGGCTGATGAAGGCGACGCGGCCCGCCTCGGGCATGACGTGGGCGAAGGTGGCGTTCAGGTTGAGGCCGGGACGCACGTAGCCGAGGCAGTTGGGGCCGAGCAGTCGCAGCCCGTAGGACTCGGCGATGCTCACCACCTGCTCTTCGAGCTTCTTGCCGGCGGCGCCGATCTCTTTGAAACCCGACGAGACGATGACGGCGCCCGATACGCCGGCCTCGCCGCACTCGCGCACGACGTCGGGCACGGTCTTGGCCGGCACGGCGATGATGGCGAGGTCGATCTTGCGGGGCACCTGGGCGATCGTCGGATAGGCCTGGATGCCCTGCACCGACAGGGCCGTGCGGTTGACCGGGTAGACCACACCGTCGTACTCGGCGCCGATCAGGTTGCGGAGCAGGATGTAGCCGACCGAGCCTTTGGTGTTGGAGGCGCCGATCACCGCCACCGACTTGGGTTCGAAGAGCTTGTCGAGGTTGCGTGTACTCATGAGTCGTCCCTACGTGCGCGTGTCATCTCACTCCACTTCGTGCCATCGGTGAAGACAGCTCCGGACCCGCCGTGCGGCGGGCGCCGGACCGGTGACGTGGTCGTCTCCCGGTATCCGGCCGCGCGGTCGCGCCGTGCGTAGAAGCATCCGTCATAGTGTACACCCCGGCGCCGCCCCGGCCTGCCCGGGGTGGCGGCGCCGGGTCGGGTATCGCCCGGCGCACGTTGGACATGTTGTCCAGTCCGTCGCGCGTCGCAGCGCAGTGCGCATGAGAGAGGGGCTCGCGACAGAAACGAGGGCCCATACGGGAAAGGGCCTGCACGGGAAGGGAGCCCGCACGCGAAAGGGGCGGGGCGGCCTTGCGGCCGCCCCGCCCCCGACGCGCTTGCGAAAAGCGCTGTGACGCTCGTTCTTACTGACGACCCAGCTTGAGGTCTTCGACCACGGCCGGGTCGGCCAGGGTGGAGGTGTCGCCCAAGGCGTCGAACTCGCCCTCGGCGATCTTGCGCAGGATGCGGCGCATGATCTTGCCCGAGCGGGTCTTGGGCAGACCCGTGTCGGCGAACTGCATCTTGTCGGGCGTGGCGATGGGGCCCACGACCTTGCGCACGTGCACGGCGAGCTCCTTCTTGAGCTCGTCGCTCGGCTCGACGCCCTCGACGAGGGTGACGTAGGTGTAGATGCCGGTGCCCTTGATCGGGTGCGGGTAGCCGACCACGGCCGCTTCGGCGACCGCCGGATGGCTGACGAGAGCGGCCTCGACGTCGGCGGTGCCGATGCGGTGGCCGGACACGTTCAGCACGTCGTCGATGCGGCCCTTGAGCCAGTGGTCGCCGTCGGCGTCGATCTCGCAGCCGTCACCGGTGTTGTAGAGGCCCTTGTACATGGTGAAGTAGACCTCTTTGAAGCGCTTGCCGTCTTCGTCGCCCCAGGTGCCGCGGATCATGCCGGGCCACGGGCGCGAGATGCAGAGCTGACCCTGCTCGCCGACGGCCGCCTCTTCGCCGTTCTCCTTCATGACGACGGTCTTGACGCCGAAGAACGGCTTGCCGGCCGAGCCGGGCTTGAGCGCCGAGGCGCCCGGCAGCGGGGTGACCATGAGGCCGCCGGTCTCGGTCTGCCACCAGGTGTCGCACAGCGGAATACGGCTCTTGCCGACCTTCTCGTAATACCAGAGCCACGATTCGGCGTCGATCGGCTCGCCCACCGAACCCAGCACGCGCAGGGTCGGCATGTCGTGGGCGTCGACCCACTTGTCGTCCTGGCCCTTCAGCGAGCGGATGACGGTCGGCGCGGTGTAGACCGTGGTCGTCTTGTGCTTCTCGACGACCTCCCAGTAGCGGTCGGGGTTGGGCGAG
>DATIYD010000249.1:0-5456 GCA_035517975.1 Thermoleophilia bacterium
CCCCCCCCCCCCCCCGCCCCGCCCTGGCTAGGCCAGCACCTTCGACAGGAACAGCTTGGTGCGGTCTTCTTTGGGATTGACGAGGACCTCTTGCGGCGGCCCGTTCTCGACGATCACGCCGCCGTCCATGAGCGCCACGCCGTCGGCCACCTCTTTGGCGAAGCCGATCTCGTGGGTGACAACGACCATGGTCATGCCGTCGCGAGCGAGCTGCTTCATGACGTCGAGGACCTCACCCACGAGCTCGGGGTCGAGCGCGCTGGTGGGCTCGTCGAAGAGCATCAGCTTGGGCTTCATGGCCAGCGCCCGTGCGATCGCCACGCGCTGCTGCTGGCCGCCCGAGAGCTGGGCCGGGTAGGTGTCGAGCTTCTCGCCCAGGCCGACGCGACGTAGCAGATCCTCGGCCTCCTTGTCGGCGACCTTGTGCGCCACGTGCTGCACGCGGATGGGCGCCTCCATCACGTTCTGGATGGCGGTCATGTGCGGGAACAGGTTGAAGCGCTGAAAGACCATGCCGATGCTGGCCCGCTGCTTGGCAACGTCTTTGTCCTTCATCTCGTGCAGGACGTCGCCTCGCTGCCGGTAGCCCATGAGCTCGCCGGCGACCCAGAGCCTGCCGGCGTTGATCTTCTCGAGGTGGTTGATGCAGCGCAGCAGCGTCGACTTGCCCCCGCCCGAAGGACCGAGCAGCACGTAGGTCTGCTGGGGCATGACCTCGAAGTCGATGCCCTTCAGCACGTCGAGCTTGCCGAAGCTCTTCCAGACCTGCTCGGCCTTGACCATGGGCTGGCCGCCCGTGGCTGCCTCGGCCGCGGCAGTGGCCGCATCGATGAGGTGACTACCGTCGCTCATACGGCATCATCGTGGGGTCTGCCCACGTTAGCCTTTTGGGCACGCGTGACGGCCCGCTTCTCGGCGGCCTCGGCCTCTTTTTGACCGAAGCCCCGGCCGAAGTAAGCCTCGAGATAGTGCTGGCCGATGGTGAGCACCGTCGTGATGGCGAGGTACCAGATGCAGGCCACCACCAGGAGCGGGATGATCTGGAAGGTCTGCGAGTAGACGACCTGCAGGCGACCGAAGAGTTCGACCCCGCCGCCCAGCACTGCCAGCAGCGAGGTGGTCTTGAGCATGCTGATCGTCTCGTTGCCCATCGTCGGGATGATCACGCGCATGGCCTGAGGCAAGACGATGCGCCGCATGATGAGCGTGGGCGACATGCCGAGCGACGAGGCCGCCTCGGTCTGGCCGGGGTCGACCGAGATGATGCCGGCGCGCACGAGCTCAGCGGCGTAGGCCGCCTCGTTCAAGCCCAGGGCGAGCACGCCGACCACGAAGAGGTTGTTCACCAGGTGGCCGCTGGACGTCGAGCCCAGCGACAGTCCGGTGAACGGCAGGCCGGCGTAGAAGTGGGTCCACAGCACGCCGATGTTGCCCCAGAGGATGATCTGCACGTAGACCGGGGTGCCGCGGAAGAACCAGATGTAGACCCAGGAGATGGTCGAGAGCACGGCGTTCCTCGACAGGCGCATGACCGCGAGGATCGTGCCGCCGACCGCGCCGACGATCATGCAGACGAAGGTCAGCTCGATAGTCAGCACGACGCCGTGCAGCACGAGCGGCTTGAAGAGGTAGTTGCCGACCGTGCTCCAGTCGGTGATCGGGTTCTTGGCAAAGGAGTAGATGATCGCGATCGCCAGGTAGATGACGACGACGGCGCTCACCCAGCGGCCCCAATGGCGGACCGGGACAGCCTTGATGGCCTGGGGACGCGAGCCGGCGGGGGCCGGCACACCGGCCCCCGCCGAAACGCTTCGATCCTGTTCTATCGCCATGACCGATCCGGGGTCAGGGCGAGATGCTCGTCGTCGGGATCGGCTTGGCGCCCTGGTTGATCTCGGCTGATTTCACCGGAGTCAGACCGTAGCTGTTGACGATCTTCTGGTAGTTGCCGTCGTCGATCAGGTCCTGCAGCGCCTTCTGGACCGTGCTGATCAAGGCGGTGTTGCTGGCCACGATGCCGATGCCGACGAGCGTGGGCTGATAGCCCTGCGGCGACGCCGGGTCGACGACCACCTGCAGGGTGTTGCCGTTGTTGATGGTCTTGGCGTTGTAGAGCGCGGTCGAGTGGTCGGTGAGGTCGGCGACCGCGCGGCCGCTCGTCAGGGCCAGGAATGCGGCAGGCTGGTTCGGAAGCGCCAGCACGGTCATGGTCTTCTTCCCGGCGGCCTTGAACTGGTTGTTCAGGACCTGCAGCCAGGCCTGCTGGGTGGTGCCGCTCTCACAGCACACGGTCTGGCCGGACAGGCTGTTCAGGTTGGTGATGTTCTTGGGATTGCCCTTGGGCACGAGCATCGACGTGGTGTCATAGCCGTAGTCGACGAAGCTCACACCCTGCTTCTGGCGGTCGGCGTTGTCGTACATGTCCGACATGATCATGTCGCGGCGGCCGCCCTTGATGGCCAGGATGATGCTGTCGAACGGCGTCTCGTTGAACGAGGTGGGAATACCGATCTTCTTGCCGATCGCCTGCGACAGGTCGTAGTCGAAGCCGGTCGCTTGCTTGCTCGTGGCGCTCACGTAGTACTCCCACGGCGGATACGGGATGTCGCTCGCGACGCGCAGGTTGTTGGAGCTCACGATGGAGCTCGGCAACATGGCCTTGAGGGCCGAGTCGGTCGAGACGGCGGCGAGATCGGCGGGAGTCCAGGTGGCCGCCGCGGCAGGCGTCGCGCTCGCGCTCGGGGTCGTGCCGCTCGACGAGTTGTTGTTGCTGCTGCCGCAGGCCGCGAGCAGCAGGCCGAGCGCGGCGAGGACGAACAGGGCGGCGACCAGCCATACGGCACGACGTCGCTGCGACCTGCGCGGTCCCCGGGTGAATGGGACACTCATTGTTGTCCAGCCCCCTTTCGGCGGCGCCTGTCGGCGCCTCCCGCTAACGATTTGCTCACGATACTACCCCTACTTCTGTGGCGATAGGTGTTTTCGAGGCTGACGCAGGCGCGTCTAGCCGAGCGGCCCGACCGCGGCCTCGACGGCCTCGAGGATCTCGCCCGAGCCGACCAGGGCCGCCATCGCCGTATGGTCCGGATACAGGGGCCGGTCCTCGGCCAGGTGGTCGATGTGGCGGCGCACGACCTCGTGCGCCGCGCGCACGCCGGCGCCCGGCGTGAACTCGCGAAAGTCGAGGGCCTGGGCGGCGGCCATGAGCTCGATGCCGACCACGCCGCAGGCGTTCTCGAGGATCTGGCGGTTCTTCAGGGCCGTGTTCATGCCCATCGAGACGAAGTCTTCCTGGTCGGCGGCCGCCGGGATCGACATGGTCGCCGCCGGGGCGGCCAGGATGCGCTGCTCGGTGATCAGCGTGTCGGCGGTGTACTGGCTCAGCATGAGCCCCGAGTAGAAGCCGGGTTCGGGCGTGAGGAAGTCGGGCAGGCCCTGGCTGAGCGCCGGGTTCTCGAGCCGGTTGAGGCGACGCTCGGAGAGCACGCTGACCATGGCGATCGCCTGGCCGACCAGCTCCATGGGCAGCGAGACGGGGGTGCCCTGGAAGTTCGCGCCCGTCAGCGTGAGGTTGTCTTCGGGGATGAAGATCGGGTTGTCGCCGACGCCGTTCAACTCGATCTCGACCTGGGTGCGTGCCCAGGCGACGGCGTCGTGGGCGGCGCCGATCACCTGGGGCGAGGAGCGCATCGAGTAGGCGTCCTGCACCTTGGTCTTGATCTTGCCGGTGGCCAGGTCGGAGCCCTCGATGCAGCGTCTGATCGCCGCCGCGCTCCGCACGGCCCCGGCGAAGCCGCGCAGCTCGTGCAGCCGCGTATCGTAGGGCTTGAGGTTGGCCAGCAGGGCCTCGAGGCTCATGGCGCAGGCGATCTCGGCCTGGCGTAGCCAGCGATCGGTGTCATAGAGCAGCAGCGCGCTCATCGCGGTGAGCACGTTGGCGCCGTTGATCGTGCCCAGACCGTCGCGCGCCTGCAGCCCGGGGATCTCGATGCCGGCGCTCTCCATGGCGACGCGCGTGGCGACGCGCTCGCCCTGGAAGTACGACTCTCCCTCGCCCATGAGCGAGAGCGCGAGCTGCGCCATGGGGGCGAGGTCGCCGCAGGCCCCCACCGAGCCCTTCTGGCAGACGACGGGCGTCACGCCCTTGTTGAGCATGGCGACGAGGGTCTGGGTGATCTCGGGCCTGATGCCGGAGTTGCCGTGGGCGTGCACGTTGATGCGAGCGGCCATCGCACCCCGCACGACCTCGGGCGGCGCCGGCTCGCCGATGCCGGCGGCGTGGTTGTAGACGAGGGCGCGCTGGAACAGCTTGACCTGCTCGTCAGTGAGCACGACCTCGGAGAACTCGCCGATCCCGGTGTTGGTGCCGTACATGATCTCGTGGGCCGCGAGCTTGTCTTCGAGCATCACGCGGCACACGCGGATGCGCTCCAGGGCCGCGCCGTCGAGCTCGACCTCCTCGCCGTCGCGAGCGATGCGTACGAGCTTCTCGACCGTCAGCGACCGGCCATCAAGCTTGATCGACACGTGGGCACTCCTTCCGCCCGCGCAAGCGGGCCGAGACAGCATTGCACCGCCGTAGACTACCGCCGCAGCAGACGAGCGCAAGAGCACCCGTGCGTCGCGGGCTCGTTACTCGGGAAACGCACAGCGAGAGGCTCGCGCTCGGACAGGACGCGTCGTGTGGGCTCGGCACGCGGCCAGCGACCGTCCATCGGGATAGGCGAACGCTGAGCGCGGGCAAACGGATTCTCGAGATGGCCACGTACGGCCGGAATCGAATCGCTGACCACGTCAGGAGGTACGAGCCCATGAGGAGGATCGCGCAACGGACCTGGACACGCGGAGCCGTGCTCGTCGTCTGTCTCGTGGCACTGCCGCTGGCGGTCGCCGCCTGCGGCAGCAAGTCGAACGCCGCCACGACGCCGACGCCGACGCCGAGCGCGTCGACCGGCAGCGCGGCGGTGGCGGCGATCACGAGCGACTGGCAGAAGTTCTTCGCCGGTACCACATCAGCAGCGGCCAAGGAAAGCCTGCTGCAGAGCGGCCAGCAGTTCGCAGCCGTGATCCAGGCGCAGGCGAGCTCGGCGATCGCCAAGGCGACGCAGGCCAAGGTGACCAACGTCACCATCACCTCGCCGACCACCGCCGACGTCACCTACTCGATCGTGCAGGGCGGCCAGGTGGCGCTGCCGAACCAGAAGGGCCAGGCGGTGCTGCAGGGCGGCGTCTGGAAGGTCTCGGCACCGAGCTTCCAGGCCCTGCTCAAGCTGGAGCAGGGGCAGAGCTCGGCCGCTCCGTCGTCGTCGCCGTGACGGACGGCGCGCGTGGCGCAGCCGGTCCCTCAGCCTGAGGCAGGGAGCGACTTTGGGGCGGCGGCCGCCGATGGCAGCCGCCGCCCCGCCCTCGCCACGCTGACGGCCGTCCTGTTCCTCACGTTCCTGGACACGACGATC
>DATIYD010000250.1:0-7057 GCA_035517975.1 Thermoleophilia bacterium
GAGGCCCTGTCCCGCGGCGCCGACTCGTGCACCTTCGTCGAGCAGGCTCCGGCCGCCCTGCGGGCGTTGCGCGCCAACCTCGCCGTCTTGCGACCGCCGGCAGACGCCTTCGCCGTGCTCGCCGTCGACTACCGGCGGGCGCTCAAGGCTGACGCTGCCCGCGCGAGACGATATAATCTCGTCCTCGTAGATGCGCCGTACGCGTCGTACCCGGCAGTCGAGCCCGAACTGGCTGGCCGATTGCCGGGCGTTCTTTCAACTGGGGCGGTCGTCGTCGTCGAGACGGCCAGGGGTCAGGCTGTCGATCTGGCGCTCCGCGAGCTGAGCGTCAGGCTGTACGGCGACACACGGGTCACGTTCCTGCAAGCGAGGTCGTAAGAGTACCGTGCCGAGCAACGTCACCGCCATCTGTCCGGGGACCTTCGACCCTGTCACCGTCGGGCACCTCGACATCATCACCCGCGGCGCTCATACGTTCCGCCGGGTGGTCGTCGGCCTCATCGAGTACCCCACGCGCAAGCAGACGATGTTCACGTCGGCCGAGCGCACGGCGTTCCTGCGCGAGGCGCTCGCCGACTACCCCAACGTCTACGTCGACCGCTTCAACGAGCTCGTCGTCGAGTTCGCCAGGCGTTGGGAGGCCAACGTCATCCTCAAGGGGCTGCGGGCCATCTCCGACTTCGAGTACGAGTTTGCCATGGCGCAGCTCAATAGGAAGCTGGCGCCCGACATCGAAACTGTCTTCATGATGGCTTCGCCCGAGCACAGCTTCCTGAGCTCGAGCGGCGTGAAAGAGATCGCTACGTTCGGCGGGTCGGTCGACGATCTGGTGCCACCGGCTGTGGCCCGACGCTTCGCCGAGCTGTTCCCGCGAAAAGCGTAAGCGCCTTCTACTTGAGAGGTAGGTCCGCATGGATGTGCTGGTTCTGATCGACAAGTTGGACGACCTCATCCACAACGCCCGCTCGGTGCCCCTGACCGACAGCGTGATGATCGACCGTGAGGAGATCTACGATCTGCTCGATCAGATGCGCTCGACGATCCCCGAAGAGGTCAAGCAGGCGCGCTGGATCGTCAAGGAGCGCCAGGAGATGCTGACCGAGGCCAAGCAGGAGTCGGAGCGCATCGTCGCCGAGGCGCGCGAGAAGGCCGAGCAGATGGCCGCGCAGGAGGAGATCGTGCGGGTGGCCGAGCGCCAGGCTCACGAGATCGTCGACGACGCCCGCGAGCGCGAGCGCGAGATCCGCCTGGGCGCCGAAGACTATGCCGACGAGGTGCTGGGTAACCTCGAGGTGAATCTCGACAAGTTCCTGGCGGCCGTGCGCCGCGGGCGCGAGCGTTTGCAGACGCCAGCCATCGGTCCCGAGCCGCAGGACTAGGCGCTCCACGCAGTCGAGCATGCCTGAGCGCCGACGACGGAGTCGATCGGCGAACTGAACGTCAAGACGAGGCCGCCAGAGGGTCAACTGTGCGCCGTTTCAACATGCGGTCGCTCTCGCTTGGAGAGCGCAACGAGGCCGCGCGGCGGCTCTTCTGCGATGTCGCCCCCTTCAGCCTCGGCGGCATCGAGTACGAGGTTGCAGGCGGAGGTGTCGACCTCGACCTCACCGTCACCCGCGTCGGCCGGCGCATGACGCTGCGCGGCGACGGCGTGGCGGAGCTGCGCGGCCCCTGCCAGCGCTGTCTCGCCGAGGCCGTCCTCGAGGTGCCGGTGCACTGCGTCGACTACGCCGCCGACGGCCAGTCCGACGCCGGCGACGACGAGCCGTACGTGCGGGGCTACGTGCTCGATCTCGAGCGCTGGGTGCGCGACGCCCTGGCCGAGGAGCTGCCCGCGCAGATCCTCTGCCGCGACGACTGCCGCGGGTTGTGCGTCGAGTGCGGGGCCGACCTGAACGAGGTCGGTGAGGAGCACCGGCACGACGAGCCGGAGCCCCGCGCCGGAGACGGCCCATTTGGACAGAGCGGCGCGGCAACGGTAAAGTAGAGCGTCCGCGAATCGAGAAACGAGCGCACCATGCCAGTTCCCAAGAGAAAGACCTCCAAGAGCAAGCGCGACTCGCGCCGCGCCCAGCAGAAGCTGAGCGTCGAGACGGCGAGCTTCTGCCCGCAGTGCAAGAGCCCCAAGCTGCCGCATCGCGCGTGTCCGAAGTGCGGCACGTACAAGGGCCGCGAGGTCATCGCTCTGGACACGGAGAAGAAGAAGTAGGGGGCCGTCCGCCGTCTCGACGCGGGTCGCGGTCACCACGTCGCGGAGCGTGCCGATGAAGTCGCTGTACATCGCGTCGACCGAGGGGAGCGGGGGCAAGACCACCCTGTCGGTGGGCCTGTGCCTGGCGTTGCGCGCCCGCGGCCTCGACGTCGGGTACTTCAAGCCCGTCGGGATCGTGCCTCACGACGCCGGCGGCGAGCTCGTCGACGACGACGCGCGCTTCGTGGCCGATGTCCTCGGCCTCGACACGCCCCTCGGCGACCTGTGCCCTGTCGTGCTCGACGAGGGCGCCCTGCACGAAGTCCTCACTGGGAGCGACGTCGACACGCTGGCGCGCGTGGCGAGCGCCTTCGAGCGCGTGCGCGCCGGTCGCGACCTCGTCATCTGCGAGGGTCTGGGAGAGATCTGGCAGGGCCGGTTCCTGCGCGCGAGCGGAGCCGACGTGGTGGCCCGTCTCGATCTGCGAGCGATCATCGTCGCCCGTTTCGCCGGCGCTCGCCTGCTCGACGACGTCTGCTACGTCAAGGACGGTCTCAAGCAGGCACTGCTGGGTGCGGTCTTCAACATGGTGCCGGAGTCGCGCCTCGCTCTGGTGCGTGGCGAGTACGCGGGGTTCCTCGAGGAGCAGGACATCCCGACCTACGGGGTCCTGCCGGCCAGCCAGCGGCTCGCGGCGGTGACCGTCTCCGAGATCGTCGCCGCTCTGGGCGCGACCTACGTCTGCGGCGAGGAGCATGGCGACGCCATGGCCGAGACCTATCTGATCGGGGCGATGAGTCCCGAGCACGCCCTGCGCTACTTCCAGAACGCGGCCAACAAGGTCGTCGTGGTCGGCGGCGATCGTTCCGAGATCATCCTCGCCGCGCTCGAGACACCGACGGCGGCGATCGTGCTCACCGGCAGCTACGTCCCCAGCCCCGCCGTGCTCGCCCGCGCCGACGAGCTGGGGGTGCCGATCGTTTCGGTCGCCACCGACACCGTCACGGCGATCGACGGCATCCGGCGCCTGTTCGGGCGCCTCGGCTCGCACGACAAGCGCAAGCTCGAGCTGATCGCCGCCGAGATCGCGAGCAACGTCGACCTCGACCGCCTGGTCGCCGATCTCAGCCGCTAGCGCCGCGCGTTGAGCAAGCTTCTCACCCCGCACGACATCCAGTCGGCGATGACCATCCAGAAACCGGGCGTCGTCGTGCGCGTGGCGGTCGACGCGCTCGGCGGCGATCACGCGCCCGAGGCCGTCGTCGAGGGGGCCCTCCTGGCTGCCGGCGAGCTGTTGCGGGTCGTGCTCGTCGGCCCCCCCGAACGCCTCGCGGCGCTCCTGCCGGCCGGCGGCCATCCCCACATCGAGATCGTGCCGGCGACCGACAAGATCTCCTCGGGCGACGAACCGGTCGAGGCCGTGCGCAACCGCCCTGACTCGTCGCTGGTCGTCGCCGCCAGGCTGCTGGCCGACGGCCGGGCCGACGCCTTCGTCTCGATGGGCAATACCGGCGCCGCCCTGGCCGCCGGCCTCCTGCACGTCCACCGCATCAAGGGGGTCCTGCGTCCGGCGCTGTGCACGCTGCTGCCGGCGGTGCCGCTGCCCATCGTGTTCCTCGACGCCGGCGCCAACGCCGAGGTCCGGCCCGAGGGGCTGCGGCAGTTCGCGGTGCTCGGCCAGACCTTCGCCCGGGAGATGCTCGGCATCGAGCGGCCCAGCGTCGGCCTGCTGTCGATCGGCGAGGAGCCGAGCAAGGGCACGCAGGCCGTGATCGAGGCCCACAGACTCATCGCCGCCGACCCGCAGATCAACTTCTACGGCAACGTCGAGGGGCGCGACCTCTCGCATCACGTGGTCGACGTCATCGTCGCCGACGGATTTGCCGGCAACATCGCCCTCAAGGTCTTCGAGGGTACGGCGCGCACGATCGTCGGCGAGATCCGCAACGCCGTGCTGGGCTCGCTGCGAGCCAAGATCGGGGCGGCCATCATGTCCCGCGACCTGCGCAAGATCAGCGAGGCGCTCGACCCGGAACAGTACGGCGGCGCCTACCTGCTGGGGCTTCGGCGGCCGATGATCGTCGGTCACGGCAGCTCGCGCGCCCGGGGCATCGCCAGCGGCATCCGCACGGCTTCGCGAGGCGTGACGAGCGAGCTGCTGCCGACGATCGCCCGCCGCGTGGGCGGTGACGACTCGCAGTCCGACTCGAAGTCCGGCGCGGCCGTCCGCGACGCGGGCCGCTAGCCCGCCCGCGGGCGTGTTGCACCACCTCGGCGTTCTGATACAGTTGCTTCAAATCTGCACCCGGAGGTCAATGCATGACGAGGGAAGAAGTTCTCGAGCAGGTCAAGTCGATCCTCGTTGAAACGCTGAGCGTCGACGAAGACAAGGTCACGCCCGACGCGCGGTTCCAGGAGGATCTCGAGACCGATTCACTCGACCTCGTGGAGCTTGTCATGACGATGGAAGACAAGTTCGGCATCAAGATCTCAGACGAAGAGGCCGCCGGCATCAAGACGGTCGGCGACGCCGTCGACTTCGTCATGGGACGTCTCGGCTAGATCAGCGACTGCCTGCGGGCGGGTCAGACCGCGCGCGGCGGGGCCGTCTCCCTTCGCCTCTTTTCCGTCGCGGAGCCGGCCCCTCTTCCATAGGGGAGAACGACAGATGGTATGGCGTCTGCTGGCCCTGGCGGAGCAGCTCGACGACGGGCTCCTGCGCCAGGTCTTCACGCACTCGTCATGGGTGGCGGAGCGCGGGCGCTCCTACGAGCGCCTCGAGTTCCTGGGCGACAGCGTCCTCAGCCTGGCCGTGACGACCGAGCTCTATCGGCGGTTTCCCGAGCACTCCGAGGGCAGCCTCGCGCGACTGCGCGCCTATGTGGTGAGTCGCGTCACCTGCGCCAAGGTCGCCGACGGGCTGGGCTTGCCGGGGTTCGTGCGGCGCTTCGGCAGCGGTCACGAGCAGGTCGAGCTCGACCAGCTCGTCGGCAACGAGAACATCCTCGCCGACATGACCGAGTCGTTGATCGGCGCCGTCTATCTCACGTACGGCTTCGACGTCGTGCGCCCGGCCGTGATCGAGGCCTTCTCCGAGCACATCTCGTTCGCCGAGCGCAGCTACGTCGACTTCAAGACCGAGCTCCAGGAGCAGCTCGCCAAGACGGGTCGTTCGGTCAACTACCGTCTGGTGGAGACGATCGGGCCGCCGCACGCGCGCAAGTTCGTGCTCGAGGCGGTCGTCGACGGCGCGCCGGTGGGCCGCGGGGTGGGTGTCAGCAAGAAGCGGGCCGAGCAGGAGGCCGCGGCCGAGGCCCTGCGCGAGTTCAACCGTACCGACAAGCCCAAGCGCCGGCGCGTGCGCCTGCGCGGCCGCCGCCGTGGTCAGACGGGCGGCGCGTCCGCCGGCGAGCTCGTGGCCGGCTCCGCGGGCGAAGCCGCCGGCGAGGAGCTCGAGCTCGAGGTCGTCGGCGACCCGACCGGCGGAGCACCCGAGCCCGACGTCACGGCCCTCGGGCCACGCGCCGACGAAGGCGCCGGCGGCGAGCGTACCCTGCGCGACGACGGGGTGTAACCGGGTGTACCTGCGCTCGCTGCGCATGAAGGGCTTCAAGTCGTTCTCGCGGCAGACGGAGCTCACCTTCGAACCCGGTGTCGCGGTCGTGATCGGTCCCAACGGCAGCGGCAAGAGCAACATCGCCGACGCTGTGATGTGGGTGCTGGGCGAGCAGAGCCCCACCAGCATGCGGGGCACCTCGATGCAGGATGTCATCTTTGCCGGCAGCGACGGCCGCCGGCCGGCCGCCGCCGCCGAGGTCGAGCTTACCTTCGACAACTCCGACGGCGCCCTCTCCGTGCCGACGCCCGAAGTGAGCATCGGCCGGCGCGTGGTGCGGGGCGGCGAGACGACCTACACGATCAACCGCGCGGCCTGCCGCCTGACCGACGTGATCGAGCTCACTGCCGAGCTCGGCCTGGGCCGCGAGATGCACTCCATCATCGGGCAAGGCAAGGTCGAGACGCTGCTCGCCGCCAAGCCGCAGGAACGTCGCGCGCTCGTCGAGGAGGCGGCCGGCCTGGGGCGCTACAAGCGCCGGCGCGAGCGCTCCGAGACCAAACTGCGCGAGGTCAGGCGCAACCTCGAACGCGCTCGCGACCTCGAGCGCGAGGCCGGTCTGCAGCTCGCCCCCCTGCGCCGCCAGGCCAACGCGGCCGAGACGCTGCGCGCGATCGAGCACGAGATGGCCGAGACCCGGGGCCGGCTGCTCGCCGGCGACCTCGACGAGCTCGACGCGCGCCTCGCCGAGGAGCGCGAGACGCTCGCCACGATCGCGACCCGCAGGGCGTCGATCGACGCGCGCCTCGCCGCGACCGAGCAGGAGCGCCTCGCCGAAGAGGAGTCGCTCGCCCACGACGCCCGTGAGCGCGAGCGGCGCGCCGGACGCGCCCTGCGTGCGCGCTACCTCGGCGACAGGTTGAGCGGCTGTCACCGGCTGATCGAGCAGCGCGGCGCGCTGCTCGACGAGCTGCGCCGCGCCGCCGACGACGAGCGCGGCGGCCTGCTGCACGAGCTCGAGGGCGGCGCCGCCCCCGTCACGGCCGAGGGCGCCGTCGATCTCTCCGGCTTCGAGACGGCGCTGGCCGATGCCGAGGCCGCGCAGACCGCGGCCGCCGAGCGCCTGTCGGCGGCGCGGACCGCGCTCGGTGAGCGCCGCGCGGCATGCACCGGTCTCGAGCTCGAGCTCGAGACCGTCACTGCGCGCCGCGCCCGCGACGAGCAGCGTCGCGCGGCCGTCGCGGCCGGACGCGAACGTCTGGCGGCCGAGGCCGAGGGGGTGGCGGCGGCGAGGGCGGCGCTCGGCGACG
>DATIYD010000251.1:0-24168 GCA_035517975.1 Thermoleophilia bacterium
CGCCGTCTCGTGGCGGCGCAGGTTGTCGAGCGCGCCGTCGAGCAGGTGTGTCGAGATGAACTCGTTGAAACGGCCCACGACGAGCGCGAACTTCAGGTCCTTGCCCGTCAGCTTTCCCTCGTAGGTCGTGCCCATGTCCTGGCAGCTCCTTTCGCTTCTTCTCGGAAGTTCGGCGGCGCCTCGCGCCGGGTCGTCCGCGGTCAGCCTTCGTCGCCCTCGGCCGGAAGCAGCTCCTCGTGCTCCAGCAGGTGGCCCATCTTGTCGCGCTTGGTGCGCAGGTAGGTGACGCTGTGCTCGTGAGGCGGGACCTCGATCGGCACGCGCTCGGTGATGGTCAGGCCGTAGCCTTCGAGCGCGATCAGCTTCTTGGGGTTGTTGGTCATCGTGCGGATGCTCGAGAGGCCGAGGTCGACCAGGATCTGCGCGCCGATGCCGTAGTCGCGCAGGTCCGCGGGGAACCCGAGCTCGAGGTTGGCCTCGACGGTGTCGCGGCCCTTCTCCTGCAGGGCGTAGGCGCGCAGCTTGTTGAGCAGGCCGATGCCGCGACCCTCCTGACGCATGTACAGCACGACGCCGAGCCCCTCGGCTTCGACGCGCCGCATGGCGAGGGCGAGCTGCTCGCCGCAGTCGCAGCGCAGCGAGCCGAAGACGTCGCCGGTGAGGCACTCGGAGTGCACCCGCACGAGCACGTCGCTCTTGCCGACGACGTTGCCCTTGACGAGCGCCACGTGGTGCGAGCCGTCGATCAGCGACTCGTAGCCGATCGCCCGGAATTCGCCGTAGCGGGTCGGCATCTGGACGACCGCGACCCGGCGGACGAGCTTCTCGGTGCGTCGCCGGTGCCGGATGAGGTCGGCGACGGTGATCATCTTCAGGCCGTGCCGGCGGCAGTAGTGCACGAGGTCGGGCACCCGCGCCATGGAGCCGTCGTCGTTCATGACCTCGCAGATCACGGCCGCCGGCTGCAGGCCGGCCAGACGGGCGAGATCGACTCCCGCCTCGGTCTGTCCGGCGCGTTCGAGCACGCCGCCCGGCTGAGCGATCAGCGGAAAGACGTGGCCGGGCTGGACGATGTCCTGCGGTCCGCACCCGGGATCGACCGCCACCTGGATCGTATGCGCGCGATCGGCCGCCGAGATGCCGGTGCTGACTCCCTCGCGCGCCTCGATCGACTGCGTGAAGGCGGTCTGGAAGCGGGCCGAGTTCTGGGCCACCATCGGGCCGAGGCCGAGCTCGTCGCAGCGCCGTGGCGTGAGCGTGAGGCAGATCAGGCCGCGGCCGTGGGTCGCCATGAAGTTGATCGACTCCGGCGTGACGAACTGGGCGGCCATGGTGAGGTCGCCCTCGTTCTCGCGGCCCTCGTCGTCGCACACGACGACCATGCGGCCGGCGCGCACGTCGGCCAGAGCCTCGTCGATCGTGGCAAAGGGCGACGGCGTGACGGCGTCGTCGGCCGGCCGCTGGCCGCGGGCCTGCGCGTCGTGGTCGGCCGCGCTCTCGGTCGCAGGCGTCTTGGTGGTGCTCATAGGAACCCCGCTTCTGACAGCTTCTCGAGGGTGAGGCCCTGGGTGGACCCGGGCCGGACGAGATAGGCGTGGACGTACTTGCCGATGAGGTCGGCCTCGAGGTTGACCTCGGCGCCGATGCGCAGGTCGCGCAGCGTGGTGGCGGCCACGGTGTGGGGGATCAGCGACACGCGCAGACCGTCGCGCTCGAGATCGACGATCGTGAGGCTGACGCCGTCGATGGCGATCGACCCCTGCGGCACGCTCACCGTGACGACGGCCTCGGGCGCCGTCAGCGTGACGATCGCGGCGTTGCCCTCGTGGTCGATGCGCGACACGGTGCCGACCCCGTCGACGTGGCCCTGGACGAGATGCCCGCCGAGCCGCGACTGCAGGGTGAGCGCCCGTTCGAGGTTGAGCCCGTCGCCCGGGCGTTTGCGGCCGAGCGTGGTGCGCCGCACGGTCTCCGGCTGGGCGTCGGCCCAGAAGCGCCCCGCCGCGAGCCGGGTGACCGTGAGACAGGCTCCGCTCGTGGCGATCGAGTCGCCGACGCGCGTGCCTTCGAGCACGACCGCGGCCTCGACCTCGAGCACTGCGCTGCTCCCCCCCACCACGAGGCCGCGCAGGCGGCCCACCTCTTCGATGACGCCGGTGAACATCAGTCGTCGACCTCGGTCGCACCCTCGGCGGGCAGCGCCCTGGGCCGCCACTCGGGCTGGGCTTCCGCCGGCGAGGCGAGCGCGGCCCGGCGGCTCTTGACGACGCGCGCCCGGCAGACGGCGTCGCGCCCGGCCGTCTGCCACGAGACGTCGGCCAGCGCAAGGCCTTCGGCGACCGCCGCCGGCGCCGCCAGGGCGACGAGGTCGGGCGCCCCGCGACCGAGCACGAGAGGCGCCACGAACACGACGAGACGATCGATGAGCTCGTCGGCCAGCAGCGCACCGGCCAGGGTCGGGCCGCCCTCGAGAAGGATCTCGACGAGTCCCCGCGCCGCCAGCACGGCGAGGCCGTCGCGCAGGTCGCGGGCGCGCACGACCTCGACGCCGTGACCATCGAGCACGTCGCTGGCCTCGGGGGCGATGTCGCCCGTGGCAAGGAGGATGGTGGGCACCTCGCGCGCCGTCGTGAACACAAGGGCGTCGAGCGGCAGCCGCGCGCCGCGGCTCACGACCACGCGCGCGGGGTCGGGCCCGTCGGCATCGCGTGCGGTGAGCCGCGGATCGTCGCAACGCACGGTACCGGCGCCGACCATGACGGCATCGGCCTCGGCTCGCAGGTCGTGGGCCCGGCGGCGGCTCTCGGGCGACGAGATCCAGCGGGCGTCGCCGCCGGCCGCCGCTACCTTGCCGTCGAGCGACACCGCGGCCTTGAAGGTGACGAAGGGCAGACCCTCGCGGATGAACCGGGCGAACGGCTCGTTCAGCGCGACGCAGCGCCCGTGCAGGTCGCCGTCGTCGACGACGACCTCGATGCCGGCGGCGCGCAGCGCGGCGAGACCGCGGCCGTCGACGGCCGGGTTGGGATCGCGGGCGCCGACCACCACGCGAGCAACGCCCGCGGCGATGATGCGCTGCGTGCAGGGCCCGGTGTGGCCGTAGCTGCAGCAGGGCTCGAGGGTCACGAAGAGCGTCGCACCGCGGGCTCGGGCGCCGGCCTGGTCCAGGGCCACGACCTCGGCGTGGGGCGTGCCCGGTCCACGATGGTATCCCTCCCCCACCGTCGAATCGTCGGCCACGAGCACGGCGCCGACCCGCGGGTTGGGGTGCGCCTCGCGGCGGCCCAGGAGGGCCAGCTGCAACGCGCGCTCGAGATGTTCGTCGTGTGGTACCAAAAAAGCCCCGTCGCTCGCGCTCCAGGGCTTCACATGCCGACCATGCGGTCTTCTCTCATCCGGACTGTGACCGTCGGCCCAGGAATCTCACCTGGTCGGCCCCACCTGCGTGGGGTTCGCGGGCTCTCACCGCCGGTGGGGACTTTCACCCCGCCCTGAAGACGTACGTTCTGTGCAGCAGTATACCGCAACGCCGCGCTCCTCGCGAGGCGGCGCCGTGGCGGCGCTATGCCGCGGCGACGGCCGCCGAGAGCTCGCGGAAAGCGGCGGCCGGATCGGCCGCGCCGTAGACGCTGTTGCCGGCCACGAGCAGGTTGGCCCCGCGCGTGACGAGCTCGGCGGCGTTGTCGAGCGAGACGCCGCCGTCGACCTCGATCGCGACGCCCGCGGGCAGCCAGGCGCGGGCCCGCCGCAGCTTGTCGAGCGCCCCGTTGATGAAGCGCTGCCCGCCGAACCCGGGGTTGACCGACATGACGAGCACGAGCTCGACGTCGTCGCGCACCTCGGAGAGGGTCTCGAGCGGCGTCGCCGGGTTGAGGGCGACGCCGGCGGCCACGCCGGCCTCGCGCATCTGGGCGAGGGTGCGATGCAGGTGCGTGCAGGCTTCTTGATGCACCGTGATCGAGTCGGCGCCGGCCGCGGCGAAGGCGTCGATGTAGCGTTCAGGGTGCTCGATCATGAGGTGCACGTCGAGGGCGCCGCCGCGGGCGTGGATCGGGGGCGCGATGTCGCTGACGACCGGCGGCCCGATCGTGATGTTGGGCACGAAGTGACCGTCCATGACGTCGACGTGGATCAGACGGGCGCCCGCGTCGATCACGGTCGCGATGTCGGCGTCGAGACGGCCGAAGCCGGCCGACAGGATCGACGGCGTCACCAGGCGCTCGTGCAGTACGTCCCTCATGGTCTCACTCCCCGGTCTCTTGCGGTGCGAAAGCGACGGACACAGCGCCAATGCTACGTCACGCGCCGCAGGCGCGCGATGAAGAATCCGCTCGTCGCGTCGCGCGACGGCAGCGTCTGCACGAACGCCCCGTTCGCCGGGTGTCGGTATCGCGGCATGGCGGCGCCCAGGTCGTCGAGCTCCCACGACGCGGCGTTCGGCGGCGCGCCGCCTCCGGCCGCCGGTCTGCCGAGGAACCGCTCGATCACCTCGAGCGTCTCCGCGCGGGTCAGCGTGCACACCGAGTAGGTGAGACTGCCCGATGGCGCCACGAGCGCCCCGGCGCCGGCCAGGAGTCGCTCCTGCAGGGCGGCGAGACGAGCCACATCGACCGGGCGGCGCCGCCAGCGCAGATCGGCTCGCGAGGCCAGCGTGCCCAGCCCGGAGCAGGGCGCGTCGAGCAGGACCGCCTCGTAGGCGCCCTGGAGTGCCGGATCGGCGCCAAGCTCGAGCACGTCGCGCTCGACGACCGCGACCCGATCGGCCGCGCCCAGGCGGTCGAGGTTCGCGCGCAACGCCGCCGCGCGACGGGGATCGTCGTCGACGGCGTCGATACGCGCCGCCGGCAGCAGGGCCGCGAGCTGCGAGGCCTTGCCCCCGGGCGCCGCGCACAGGTCGGCTACGCGGCCGGCGCCGCCGGCCTCGAGCGCCCCGGCCGCGACCAGGGCGACGAGCTGCGAGGCGCGCGACTGCGGCGTGACGAGACCGTCGGCGAAGGCGGCGCTCGACTCGAGGGGGCCGCCGTCGATGAGCAGCGCGTCGGGCGTGGCCGGCTGCTCGCGGGCCGTCGCCGCGGGCCGCGCGGTGATGCCGCCGGCGGCGAGCGCGGCCTGGGCCTCGGCGACCGTGGCGCGCAGGCGGTTGACGCGTACACAGCGCTCCGCCGGCAGGTTGTCGGCGGCCATGAGCGCCTCGGCCACGGGGCGGCCGAGCTCGGCCGACCACAAGGCGACCAGCCAGTCGGGGTGCGACTCGCGCACGGCGAGCGCCTCGGTCGAATCGCCCGCCGAGAGGCGGGCGAGCTCGGCACGCCCCTCGCGCGCCACTCGGCGCAGCACCGCGTTCACGAAGGAGCCCGTACGCCTGCCCTGCCCCTTGCAGAGCTCGACCGCCTCGAACACGGCGGCGTGCGCCGGCACCCGGTCGAGGTAGAGCACCTGGAACGCGCCGAGGCGCAGCGATTCGCGGACCTCGGGCGGCAGCCGCTTGCTGGCGGCGCTCGAGAAGGCGGCGATCACCCGGTCGAGCGAGTTGCGGCGTTTGATCGTGCCCACCACGAGCTCGTAGGCGAGGGCCCGATCGCGCTCCTGGAGAGAGGCAAAACCGGCGGCGGTCGCCGCCGTCACGTCGAACGGTCCGCGCGTCGCCGCCTCGGCCAGCAGGACGTCGTAGGCGGCGCGCCGCGCCGGCGCGACCGTAGCGACCGGCAACTCAGGCTACCTCTGCACCAGGCGCCGGCCGGCGCCGCGCAGATACTCCTGAGCGGTCATGCGCCGGCGTCCGGCCTCTTGCAGCTCGAGGATCTCGAGCACGCCGTCGCCGCAGGGCACGATCAGGCGGTCGCGTGTCTGGGCGGCGCGGGGCAGCGCGCCGCGCGCCACCGCCTTCCAGACCAGCAGGCGACGGCCGCCGAGCTCGGTGTGAGCCCCGACGTCGGGCGACAGCGCCCGCACCTGGTCGGCGACGGTCCTCGCCGGGCGGCGCCAGTCGATCGCGCGATCGGTCTCGGTGATCTTGGCGGCGTAGTCGGCAGGTCCCTCTTGCGGGGTGGTGACGAGCGTACCGGCGGCGAGCGCGGAGAGCGTGGTGAGCAGGCTGTCGGCGGCGGGGCCGGCCAGCAGCTCGTAGGCCCGCCCGGCGTCGGCGTCGCGAGGCACCGTCACGGGCCGCTCGTCGGCCACCGGTCCTTCGTCGACGCCGGCCGTCATCTGCAGGATGGCGACGCCCAGACGCGTCTCGCCGGCCATGAGGGCGCGGACCACGGGGGCCGCGCCGCGCCAGTGGGGCACGAGTGAGGGGTGCACGACCAGTGAGGGCAGCGCGTCGAAGACTTCGGGCGGGACGATGCGACCGTAGGCGCAGGCCACGAGCACGTCGGGCGAGTAGGCGAGCAGGTCGGAGAGCGCGCCCGGCTCGCGCAGGTCGCCCGGCTGCAGCACGGGCAGACCCAGGTCGAGCGCCGCCTCTTTGAGCGGCGAGGGCTGAGGGGCGCCGTGGCGGCCGCGCGGGCGATCGGGGGTGGTCAGGCAGACGACCACCTCGTGCGGCGAGGCGGCGATGCGCGACAGCACGAGCACCGCGAACCGCGCCGTGCCCGCCCAGGCGATACGGAGAGGCGTGACCGCCGCCCTAGAGTCCGGAACCGGTCGGTACGGCCATCTCGCGCTCGCGCAGCTCGCGCAGAGCGCGAGCGCGCTCCTCGCGGGTGGTGCGCTCGAGGATGAGGACGCCGTCGAGGTGGTCGGTCTCGTGCTGGATCACGCGCGCCTCGAGGCCCTCGGCTTCGTAGTCGAGGCGGCGGCCGCGCAGGTCGCGGCCGCGCACCCGTACGGCGGCGGGACGTTCGACCGGCACGGTCACGCCCGGCAGGCTGAGGCAGCCTTCGTCGGCGACCTCGGTGTCGGGCGAGCTCGAGACGATCCTGGGATTGACCAGCGTCACCGGTCCGTCGTCGACCTCGTAGACGATCACTCGTTGCACGACGCCGAGCTGCGTGGCGGCCAGCCCCACGCCGGGCGCGTCGCGCATGATGGCGATCATGCGCCGCGACAGCGCGCGCAAGTCGCCGTCGAAGCGCTCGACCGGCCGCGCCACCTCGCGCAGCACCGGGTCGCCGAGGGTACGGATCTGGCGGCGCGCGGCGGCCTGGCGCTCGGGCGGTATCTCGGCCCGTTCGCGTCGTCTGGCGGGGCGCCGCTCGCTTCTGTCGCTGTCGTCGGTCTGGCTCATGGAGGTATTGTACCCCGCCTCATAACCACTGCGGCTCGACGTCGATCACGAGCCGGGCGTCGCGACGCGCGAAGCGCGCGGCATAGCGCGCGAGCAGCGACCGCATGACCGGCAGGGTCGCCTCGATGTCGGCGCTCTTCACAACGACGCGGGCCACGTAGCGGGCCCGCTCGCGCGACAGCGGACCAGGGCCGATCACGGCCTCGTCGGCCGTCAGGGCCGCCGTCAGACGCTGACCCACGAAGGCGGCGCCGGCGGTGGCCTTGTCGGCCGCCGGCGACGATACCTCGACGGCGAGCAGGGTGGTCGCCGGCGGGTAGCCGAGCGCCGTGCGCCGCGCGAGCTCGTCGGCATAGAAGCGCTCGTGCTCGCCGGCCGCCGCGAGGGCGATCGGGCGGGCCTGGGGGTCGAGGGTCTGCACGAGCACGCGACCGGGGCGCTCGCCGCGCCCGCTGCGGCCGCCGACCTGCACGAGCATGGCGAAGGTGCGTTCCTCGGCCCGGAAGTCGGGGAACCGCAGCGTGAGGTCGGCGTTGACCACGCCGACCAGCGTGACGTCGGGGAAATGGTGGCCCTTCGCGATCATCTGCGTGCCGACGAGCACCTTGCCGCCGGGCGCGGCGAAGCGTGTGAGCACCTCGGAGAGGCGTGAGAACGAGCCGGCGACGTCGGAGTCGAGGCGCAACAGCTCGACGCCCGGCAGCAGGGCCGCGACCTCGCGCTCGAGGGCCTCGGTGCCGTAGCCGTAGCGGGCGAGCTCCATGCTCTGGCAGGCCGGGCACACGCCCGGCACCGGCTCCTGATGATCGCAGATGCGGCAGCGCAGCCGGTCGCCGCGGGCGAAATAGGCGAGGGCCACGTCGCAGTTCGGGCACGTCCAGGTGCGGCCGCAGTGGCTGCAGGCCAGCAGCGAGGCGTAGCCGCGCCGGTTCAGGAACAGGATCACCTTGTCGCCGGCCTCGATCGCCTGGGTCATGGCCCTGGAGAGCTGCGGCGACAAGAGGCCGGGCACGTCGCGCAGGTCGACGATCTCGAGGGCCGGCGGCGCGGAGCCGTCGACGCGCCGCGGCAGATCGGCGTGACGCGCCGTCGCCGCGAAGCTCTCGAGGCGCGGCGTGGCGGAGCCCAGCACGAGCGCCGCGCCGCTGCGGGCCGCGCGCCAGGCGGCCACCGTGCGGGCGTCGTAGCGCGGGTCGTTGTCCTGCTTGTACGAGGCGTCGTGTTCTTCGTCGACCACGATCAGACCCAGGTCGCGGATGGGCGCGAGCACCGCCGACCGGGCCCCCAGCACGAGCCGGGCGCGGCCCTCGGCCGCGGCGCGCCAGGCGGCGAGGCGCTCGCCGGCCGAGAGGCCCGAGTGGAACACGGCGACCTGCTCGCGGGGAAACCGCGCCGCGAGACGGGCGATGGTCTGCCCGGTGAGGCCGATCTCGGGCACCAGGATGAGGACGCCGTGGCCCGAGCGCAGCACCGACTCGGCGGCGCGCAGGTAGACCTCGGTCTTGCCGCTTCCCGTGACCCCGTGCAGCAGGACCGGCTCGCCCCGGCCGGTCGCGGCGAGGATCTGCGCGAGGGCCGCCTCTTGCTCGGGCAGCAATGTCGGGGGCGCCTCGGCCGCCGGCCCGCGCCGCCCGGCGTCGACGGCCGGCCGAACGAGGTCGTCGGCCAGCAGCCGGGCCAGGCCGGGCGCGCTCAGGCCGGCGTGCCGCCGCAGAGCCGTCTCGTCGACCGTACGGTGGCGCGCCAGGTAGGCGAGCGCCGCCCGCTGGCGGACGCCGAGCCGGCCCGGCGTGCCTTCTCCGAGACAGAGCAGACGAGGCGCGGGCCGCTCACCGGTGACGTGCAGGCGGTAGCTCGTGGCGAGCCAGCCGCGACGGCGCAGGCGCGCGGCGGCGGCGTTGGGCGCGGCGCCCCCGACGTAGCGCTCGAGCCCGGCCGCCGCCTTGTCGCCTGCCTCGAGCGCGGCCAGCCCGGCGGCGGTGGCCGTGGCCACGCGCCGCAGGCGCAGCGAGCCGCTCGGCGGCAGCACGAGGGCAAGGGCGGCGCCGAGGGTCGTCAGATAGCGGTCGCGCACGTGAACGGCGAGATCGAGCAGCTCTTCGGGCACCGCGGGGATGTCGATCACGCTCAGCAGGGGCAGCACCCGCCCCGTGTGCCGCGATGTGGCACGCAGGGCAAGGACGACCCCGAGGACGGTCTGGGCGCCCAGGCGTACGGCCACGACGGAGCCGCGCCGCACGGCGGCGAGCTCGTCGGGCACGAGGTAGTCGAAGGGCTCCTCGAGCGCCCGGGTGGTCAGCAGTGGGTAGACGGCGGCGAACACCCTGTCATCCGCGCCAGTGTAGCGTGCCGCGCGGACCGCAACTGCGACGGCACAGGCGCGTCCGGAGAGACGAACGGGAGCCGGCCGGGAGACGTACGCCGGCGCACGGACCGGCGCCGGCGTACAGACGAATGCGCGGCCGCCGGGCGTGTCGCCCGGCGGCCGCGCGCCGATCGTCCGTCGCCAGGCCCTTCGCTAGGCGACCGGCTCGGCTTCGAGCCGCAGGCCGGCGGCCTCGCGCAGCGCCGCCGCCTTGTCGGTGCGCTCCCAGGTGAAGTCGTGGTCGGAGCGGCCGAAGTGGCCGTACGTCGAGGTCTTGCGGTAGATCGGCCGGCGCAGGTCGAGGTCGCGGATGATCGCGGCCGGGCGCAGGTCGAAGTGCTCGCGCACGAGAGCCTCGATCGACTCGACCGAGATGATCTCGGTGCCGTGGCAGTCGATCATGACCGACACCGGATGCGCCACGCCGATCGCGTAGGCGATCTGTACCTCGCAGATGGCGGCGAGGCCGGCGGCCACGAGGTTCTTCGCCACATAGCGGGCCGCATAGGCGCCCGAGCGGTCGACCTTGCTCGGGTCCTTGCCCGAGAAGGCGCCGCCGCCGTGGCGCGCCGCGCCGCCATAGGTGTCGACCACGAGCTTGCGGCCGGTGAGGCCGGTGTCGCCCATGGGGCCGCCCAGCACGAAACGGCCGGTCGGGTTGACCAGCGTCAGCTCCTCGAGCTTCCCGGCCTTGTAGAGGTCCTTGGGCAGGATGGGTTCGACCACGTGCTCGATGAGGTCGGGCTTGATCAGGGTGTCGACGTCGGCCTCGGGTGCGTGCTGCGTAGCCAGCACGACGCGCACGATCTCGACGGGGCGCTGGCCCTCGTAGCGCACCGTGACCTGCGACTTGCCGTCGGGGCGCAGATACTGCAGGACATCCGCCTTGCGGACCTCGGCCATGCGCCTGGTGAGCTTGTGAGCGAGCATGATCGGCAGCGGCATGAGCTCGGGCGTCTCGCTGCAGGCGTAGCCGAACATCATGCCCTGGTCGCCGGCGCCCTGGCTGTCGAGCTCGTCGTCGTCGTTGACGTCGGTGCGCACCTCGTAGGCCTTGCCGACCCCCTGGGCGATGTCGGGCGACTGCTCGTGGATGGTCGTGATCACCGAGCAGGTCTCATGGTCGAAGCCGAACGACGAGTGCGAGTACCCCACGTCCTTGACGACCTCGCGCACGACCCGCGGGATGTCGATGTAGGTCTGCGTGCTGATCTCGCCGGAGACCAGCACGAGGCCGGTCGTGGTGAGCGTCTCGCACGCGACCCTGCTGAAGGGGTCGTCGGTCAGCGCCGCGTCGAGGATCGCGTCGGAGATCTGGTCGGCGATCTTGTCGGGGTGACCCTCGGTCACCGACTCCGAACTGAACAGGTGCTCGTGCTTGTCCACGTGTTCCTCCTGGCCCGCGCCTTGTCACGGCGTGCGCGAACGTTCGCGAAGTGCATATCGACACAACCAGGCCGACCCATCTGTCAGGCTCTTCGCCTGCTGGAGTTGGCACCGTGCCGTGCGACCGGTTGCCGGGCTTCGTAGGGCCAGTCCCTCAGCCAGGACCCCCGCGCGTGCGGATCGGGATGACAGCGCCCGCGGCGGCCTCTCTCGTGATGGGTCAAAACGACCTGGCGGCAGTGTACCAGACGGCCGCCGAAGCCGACAACGCGGGCGGCGCCGCTCGACGTCCGGGGCAACGACCGGTCGGGCGCCGCGGACGTCTCAGGGAAGGAGCCGCCGGGCGGTGCGTTTGGCCGACTTGGTCGCCGACTGCCGGATCTGCCCGATCAGGCTCATGATGTCCTGGCCCGCCTCGGAGGTGACGTCGCGGCGCATCAGACTGCCGACGCACTCGACCGGCGAGACGCCGCGCTCGAGCACGTCGTAGACCGCTTCGGTCACCGGCATCTCGACGCCCAGCTTGCGGCTCAAGTCGTGCAGCGCGTAGGTGGTCGGGATGCCCTCGACGACCTGGCCGATCGTCTCCTGGACATGGCGCACGTCGGCGCCGCCGCCGATCAGCTCGCCGGCCCGCCGGTTGCGGCTGTGACGCGAGGTACAGGTGGCGATGAGGTCGCCGATGCCGGCCAGGCCGGCGAAGGTGGCGAAGTCGGCGCCCATGCGCATACCGAGGCGCGCGATCTCGGCGAGGCTGCGCGTCATGAGCGCCGCCCGCGTGTTGTCGCCGAAGCCGAGGCCGTCGGCGATGCCGACGGCGATGGCGATGGGGTTCTTGGCGGCGCCGCAGAACTCGACGCCGACCACGTCGTCGTTGGTGTACACGCGCAGGGTGTCGCCCGTCACGATCCGCTGCAGGTGCTGCGCCAGGCGCTCCCCGGACGCGGCGATGACGGTGGCCGACGGCAGGTCGCGCGAGATCTCCTCGGCATGGT
Source organism: Thermoleophilia bacterium (assembly GCA_035517975.1). Classification (GTDB taxonomy): domain Bacteria; phylum Actinomycetota; class Thermoleophilia; order UBA2241; family UBA2241; genus Bog-752. The sequence goes on from DATIYD010000251.1 coordinate 11,975, forward strand.
TGGGTCCGGACAGCGCCGCCACGGCGGCGCCGGTCTCCCTGGCGATCACCTCGGTGGGCCGCAGCAGGGTGTGCAGCTCGAGGCCCTTGGCCAGCGAGAGCTGCAGGGCGGGTCCCGGCCGCCGCTCGGCCACCCAGCGTGCGACCTCGCGCACGACCTGCGTGGGCACGGCGTAGACGACCAGGCCGGAGCCGTCGAGCGACGCTTGGGCCATGCTCACGAAGCGGATCTCGGGCGCGAGCTCCACGCCCGGCAGGAACTGCGGGTTGGCGTGAGCCGCGTTCAGGGTCTCGGCCTCGGCGGCGGTGAGGGTCAGGACCTGGACGTCGTGGCCGTTGCGCCATAGCAGGCGGGCGAACGCGGTGCCCCAGCTCCCCGAGCCCACGACGGTGGCGCGCACGACGATTACCTCAAGCGCGCGTCGCCGGCGCCGGCCGAGCCGGAGCCGGGCGAACGGCCCCGGCCGCGCTCCCAGGGGAACGTCACCTTGTTCTCGCAGCGCAGCGCGATGCGCCGGATGTTGGAGCGATGGGCGAAGATGACGACCAGGGCCGCGAAGACGGCGAGGATCTCGTACCAGATGGGCTTGTCGAAGACGATCGTGCAGACCGCGAAGGTGAGCGCCGCCGCCATCGAGGCCACGCTCACCATGCGGGTGGTGAGCAGCAGGATGAGGAAGATGGCGAGCGCGATGACGAAGATGAGGGGCACGAGGGCGAGCACGATGCCGGCGCCGGTGGCCACGCCCTTGCCGCCGCCGCCGCGCAGGAAGACCGAGTACATGTGGCCGAGCAGCGCCGCCAGGGCGACGATCAGGGCAAACCACGCCGGAAAGAACTGCACCGCGACGAAGACCGGGATGAAGCCCTTCGCCATGTCGCCGATCAGGACGAGCGTGCCGGCACGGATGCCCAGCACCCGGAAGACGTTGGTCGTGCCCACGTTGCCCGAGCCATGGTCGCGCACGTCGACGTGCCAGAACCACTTGCCGATCACGATGGCGAAGGGCACCGAACCCATGACGTAGGCGACGATCACGAGAGCGATGCCGGCCAGCACGTGAAGCGCCAACGGTCAGCGCTCCTTGAAGTCGATGATCAGCGGCACGCCCTCGTACGACAGCGCCTCGCGCAGCCGGTTCTCCACGTAAAAGCCGAACTCGCGCGTCACGAGGTCGCGATCGTTCACCGCCACCGCGAAACGCGGCGGCGCCGTCTGGAACTGGGAGATGTAGTAGAGCTTCAGCTTCCTGCGTCCCTTGCCCGGCATCGTGCGCTGCTCGGTGATGACGGAGAGCGCGCGGTTGAGAGCGCCCGTCGGAATGTGGGCAGTATAGCGGCTCTGCAGGTCGGTCACTAGCTGCAGCAGGTGCTCGAGGCCGCGTCCGCTGAGCGCCGAGACGGCCAGCGCGCGGGGATGCTGGCGCAGCTTGCGCGAGGCGATGCCGCCGATCTCATCGAGGTCGGGCGGCGCCACGTCGGACTTGTTGACGGCGAGCACCGTGGCGCAGCCGCGGCGCATCGCCTCACCGGCGATCTGCAGGTCGAGCTCGCCGAGCCCCACCGTCGCGTCGACCACGACCACAGCCACTTCGGCGCGGTCGAGGCTGGCGAGGCTGCGCAGGTAGGCGTAGTACTCGATGCCCGACACCTTGGCCGCCTTGCGCATGCCGGCGGTGTCGACGAACCGGTAGGTGCGCGTATGCCAGCTCACGGTGGTGTCGATGGCGTCGCGCGTGGTCCCGGCCGCCTCGCCGACGATCGCGCGTTCCTCGCCGGCCAGGGCGTTCAGCAGCGACGACTTGCCGGCGTTGGGGCGGCCCACGATGGCGACCGCGATCTCGGGGACGGCCTCTTCCCCGCCGTCTTCGTCGTCGGCGAGAGTGAGACCGGCCGCCAGGGCCATGAGCTCGTCGAGCAGGTCGCCGCTGCCGGTGCCGTGCAGCGCCGAGACGGCCAGCGGCTCGCCGAGGCCGAGCTCGTAGAAGGCCACGAGATCGGCCTCGTGACGGGGATCGTCGACCTTGTTGGCCACGAGCAGCGTCGGGATCTTCGCCCGGCGCAGCACGTCGGCGATCTCGTGATCGCCGGGCAGCGGGCCGGCCCGGCCGTCGACCACGAAGAGAGCCCCGTCGGCCTCGGCCAGCGCCGCCCTGACCTGACCGCGGATGTCGCCGCCCAGCACGGTCTGGTCTGAGGTGTCGAAGCCGCCCGTGTCGATCAGCTTGACGGCGTGACCGGCCCAGTCGGTCTCGATCACCTTGCGGTCGCGCGTCACCCCCGGCGTCTCGTGGACGACGGCGGTCCGCGTACCGCTGAGGCGGTTGATGAGGGTGGACTTTCCGGCGTTGGGAACGCCCACCACGGCGAACGTGGGGACATGGGTCATGGGCGGCAGTCTACCAGAGGCGCGACCCGGGTCCGCCTCTGCCGGCTCGTCAGGCGCGCGGGCCGGCCCGTCCTTTGCTGGCCACAGCGTCGTCGAGGAACCGCCCTACTGCGGCGGCCTGGCTCGCGCCGTCGAGGCCGGCCTCGGCCAGCACCACCTCTCCCTGCCCGCTGCCCAGGTAGTGGCCGCGGCGGTACGGGTGCAGCGAGGCCTCGCGCCCGGCGGCTGAGGTCACCCAGCGGTCCAGCGTGGCCGCCGTGAAGCCGGTGATGCCGATCGCCAGCCGGGCGTGCTCTTCGGGGAAGATCTCGCGGCGGCGTTCGGGCGGCAGCGCGTCGAAGAGCTCGGCGCTGGCCACGCTGTACACGCGGCTGTCGATGCCGCGCGCCTCGAGCAGCGGCAGGGCCTCGGTCACGAACGCGTAGGTCACCGCGCTCTCCTGCAGGACGATCGTCACATCGCCCGGGCCCTGCGGGACGCGCAGCAGGTAGAGGCCGCTCGCCGCGTGCTCGGCAGGCGAGAGACCGAGCGCCTCGCGATCGAGCACGCGCACGGAGGGCCGCGTGACGAAGGGCGCGATGAACGCCGGGCGGCGAGCGATGGCCGCGGCCAGCAGCGGCCAGACCTCGCCCGGCTCCCAGGGCGTGAGCGTGATCGCCGTGCCCGGCGCGAAGTTCTCCTGCAGGAGCTGGAGCGCCTGCGGGTCGGCGTGGGTCGGCCCGTCCTCACCGGTGGCGAGGCCGGCATGGCCGCAGACCAGCACGAGCGGTCCGCCCGTGACGTCGAAGGCGGCTCGCCGGGCCTGGTGGCCGATGGCGTGCAGGCGGGCCGCGATGTGCCCGAGGGGCGCCATGAAGGCGCCGTACGACGAGCCCACCCCGATGGCCTGGCCCGAGGCCGAGATGCCCGACAGCACGCCGGCGATGGCGTCTTCGCAGATGCCGCCCACCGAAAGCAGACGCGACTCGGGGTTCGTCGCCGCGTTCCAGAACCCGGGGGCAAAGTCGGCTCCGACCTGCTGGACGCTGGTCGAGCCGGCAAGATCGGCCGAGGCGACGAGCACGGCGCCGTCGGACGACGCGTTCAAGAGGCGCAGGGCGCGGCCCAGGGCCTCGCGCAGCGTGGTGTCGCTCCCGGGGACGAGACACAGGTCGTCGGGCGTGGTCGTCGCGCGCGTCGCGAGCTCGTAGACCGCCGCCACCCGCGGCGCACCGTGGCGCGGCCTGCGGCCGCGCTTGTCGAGGCGCTCGCGGGCCGTGAGCAGACGCCGGGCGAGCTCGGCGGTGGCCGCCGGCTGGTCCTCGAGATGGCGGCGAACGAGCTGCAGGGCGGCCCAGAAGCACTCCTCGCGGACCTCGTCGCCGGCCGGCCCGGCGCAGCGCAGGTCGCCCGGCTCGCAGACCGGCAGGGCCGCCTCGGCGCCGCCGGTGAGCTCGACCATGGCGCGGTAGAAGCCCTCGGAGCAGAGCTTGTGACCGGCGCCGTGCGAAGCCCGACCCTCGATGCCATAGTGCCAGCCCTTGCGCGTGCGATAGATCACGGCGCTCGGCTGGCCGTTGCCGATCGCCGCGGCCCGCCGCTGCGCCGCCACGACCTGCTGCAGGTCGTGGCCGTCGGCGACCGTCACGACGTTCCAGTCGTGCAGGTAGAACAGCTCGGTGGGGTCCCACTGCACGTAGTCGCCGGGCACGATGCCCTCGCGGCAGACGCGGTCGCTGTCGATCGAGGCCTGGTTCCAGTCGAGGTGGACCGTGACGTTGCCGAGCGACGCCGTTCCCGCGGCCGCCAGGGCCTCGCTCACCCGGCCCGGGGTGAGACCACCCTCGCCCTCGGAGACGTGGATGCGCGGACAGTCGGCGCCGAACCGGTCGGCGGCGGCGACGGCGAGACCGATCGAGCTCGCCAGACCGACCCCCGACGCGCCGGTGGCGAGCCGCACGAAGGGCGTCGCCGGCGTGGGGTGACCGTCGAGCGCCTTGGCCCCGACGGCGCGGAACAGCGGCGTCTGAGTCGTGGGGTTGCGGCGAAAGCCGAGCAGATCCTCGAGGCGCAGGCGGCGCGACGGGTCGGTCGGCAGCAGCTCCGGCGCGGCGATGCGGGCGACCTCGTCGCGCAACGCCCACAGCGCGTAGAGCCCCATCGCCTTGTGGCCGGCCGCGTACGAGAGCACGTCGGCGTCGTCGCGCCCGGGATCGGCCAGGTCGTAGTCGAGCCCGTCGAACAGCAGCGTTTCAGAGAAGCGCCCGGCCGAGATCGAGCCACCCGGATGCCCCGAGGTCGGCACGTAGTTGTAGAGCAGTGCGCAGATCGCCCGGTAGACGCGGTCCAGGGTCTCCAGGGCCTCGAGCTCGGCCGCCGTGAGCGGCGCCTCGTCGGTCGCCGCCGGCTCGACCACGAGCGCACGCCGCGGTCCGAAGGCGGGCCCCATCACAGCTCTCCTTCGACGGCGCGGGCTTCGGGCCGGGCCACGTCGCGCGGCCGCGCGACATGTCCCGTGGCGGCGAAGGCGGCCAGGCCCTCGAGCCCGTCGCCGAGCTCGTCGGGGCTGAAGCAGAAGTGCAGGTCGACGAAGCGCCGTCGCAGGTCGCGCACCCGGTTGGCGACCCGCGCGTCGCGCAGGACGACGTCGGCCATGAGCTCGGCGAGCTCGCCGAAGTCGTCGGGCCCCATGCCGAAGCGCGTCATCTCGGCGACACCCAGTCGCAGCCCGCCGGCCGCGGTGAAGGCCTCTTCGTCGGGCAGGCCCTGGTAGTTGCACACGATGTTGTTCTCCTCGAGGCGCGTCGCCATCTCGTGACCGCGTCCGTAGCCCACCCGCAGCACCACCTGGTGGGTCTCGGTGTAGCCGACCGCCGGATCGCCCTGGACGTCGAGGCCCGCCCCGGCGAGCGCCCCGGCGAAGGCCTTGGCGTTCGCGATCACCCGGGGCTGGTAGGTATCGCGGAAGGCGCGCATCTCGTACGTGGCAAACAGCAGGCCGAGCAGCGTGCCGAGATGGTGGTTGGAGACCGAACCGGGAAACGCGCGCCGGCGCAGGGCCTCCCAGAGCTGGTAGCGTTCCTCGGGCTCCACGAACCGGCTCCCGACCACGCCGCGCTGCGGGCCGAAGAACGTCTTGTGAGTCGAGCCGGTGACCAGGTCGGCGCCGTCGGCGAAGGGCTCCTGGAAGTGCGGCCCGATCAGGCCGAGTACGTGCGCCATGTCGTAGAGCACGACGGCGTCGATGCCCTGCTCGCTGAGAAAGCGCCGGATCTCGGCGACCGGTTCCGGGTGCAGCACCATGCTGCGCCCGAAGACGATGAGCCGCGGCCGCCATCGGGCGATCAGTTCCTGCGCCGCGGCGACGTCGATGCGGTAGGGGTTGTCGTCCCGCACGGGGAAGTTCACGACGGCCGGGGCGTCGGTGCGCGGATCGCGGGCGACGAAGTCGCGCAGGGCGCCCATCGGCTGGGCGCTCAAGTGGCCGCCCTTGCCGATGTGGTTGTTCATGACCATGGCGATGCGCCGCGGCTCGGCCTTGGGGTCGGCCCGGTTCCCGTACTCGACGAGTGCGCTGAACACCGCCATGTTGGCCATCTGGCCGCTGATCAGGCGGGTCTCGGCCTCGGCGCAGCCGAGGTAGGCACACAGCTCCGCCTCGAGGCGCTGCTCGACCGAGGCGATGAAGTCGGTGCCCTGGTAGTAGAAGAGCTCGTCGTCGTAGAAAGCCTCGGCGCGGCGGTGCTCGCCGTAGCGAAAGGCCGGGTCGGCGATCGACGCCAGGCGCACGAGCGGCGAGGTCGTCATCTCCGAGGGGATCAGGTTCATGGACTCGCTCTGGCGCCAGGCCGTGTTGGCCATCGTCTCGCCGAGCAGCAGACGCGCCTTTGCGGCCGGCTCGCCAGCCGGCAGCTCGAACGCCGGCAGCTTGTGGCCGTAGACGATCGGGCGGGCGAACGGCGGCGCGTCGCTGCGCAGGTGGAAGGGCACCACGAGGCCCGGCGTCCGGGTGCCGCGCACGTCGATCGTGACCTCGTCGTCTTCGACCACGTCGCAGTCCAGGTACGCGAGAGCGATCGAGCGCTGGGCGTGCTCCTCGGTGGGCAGCGACTCCAGGCCGCGGCCGGTGAACACCCAGTACGGCACCGACGTGCCGCTCGTCACGTAGCCCACCCGGCGCTCGCCGCGATAGACGGGCGCGTGGGTGCGGGCGACGCCGCGGCCGGCCACGGCGACGGGCTGGACGAGCCGGGGCAGGTCGGCCCGGCGCGTGAAGTCGCGCGCCAGGACCAGGGCGAAGGCGTCGTGCTGGCGGGCCAGCGCCGCCCGGCCGACGAAGTCGCCCTTGAGCGGCGAGAGGCTCACCGCTAGCTTGGCCAGAGGGATGGCGAAGATCGGGATCTCGGCGCCGTCGTCGTCGAGCCCGAGCTCGAAGCCGTAGAGCGGCAGGCCGGCCTCGAGCCGCAGCGTGTCGCGTGCCCCCAGGCCGGCCGGCTGGGCCCCGCCGGCCACCAGGGCGTCCCAGAGGCGCGGCGCGGCAGCCGTCTCGACGAAGAGCTCGAAGCAGAGCGGCTCGCCGGTGTAGCCGGTGCGCCCGACCCGCACGCTCTCCCCCACCGCCCGCACCACGGCGCACTCGTTGCGCAACGGCTCGGGAAGCCGGCCCTCGTCGAGCACGCCCGCGAGGATGTCGCGCGAGTCGGGACCCTGCAGGGCGACCATGGCGATCTCGCGGGTCGCATCGCGCAGCTCGAGGTCGACGAAGCGACCCGCCTCGCGGGTGAAGTGCGTCCAGTCCTTCACGCGGTTGGCCGCGTTTACCACCAGGAGATACTCGGCCTCGCTGAAGCGGTACAGGTAGGCGTCGTCGATGGCGCCGCCGTGCTCGTCGGCGATGATCGTGTACTGCGCCTGGCAGACCTCGAGGGCCGCCGCGTTGTTGGTCAGGACGTGCTGCAGGAAGGCCAGCGCGGCCGCGCCGCCGACGATGAAGCGACCCATGTGCGACACGTCGAACAGGCCGGCCCGGCGTCGCGTCGCGAGGTGCTCGGCGACGATGCCGGTGTACTGCAGCGGCATCTCCCAGCCGGCGAAGTCGACCATGCGGCCGCCGGCCTCCACGTGGCGATCGAACAACGCCGTGCGCCGGAGCTCGTCTGTGGTCGCGGTCTCTTGCCGTTCCTGGTCGTTGCTAGGCATGCGCGCGCTCCTCCGTGACGGCCGCCAGGTACGCCTTGAGGCGTCCGAGTCCCTCGACGATCTGCGCCGTGTCGATGCCCGAGTAGGCGAGGCGCACGTACTGCTCACGCTCGCCGGCGACGCTGCTGCCGAAGTGCAGCCTCGAGCACACCGAGACACCGGTCTCGTGCAGGACGGCGCGCCTGAAGCTCTCGACGTCGGCGAAGCCGCCGGCGCGCATCGCCTCGGTGACGTTGGCGAACAGGTAGAACGTCGCCACGGGCGCCGCGCAGCGCACACCGGGCGTGTCGCGCAACAGACTGACCGCCGCGTCGCGACGCTCGCGCAATACTTCCACGATGTGGCGCGGACCGGCCTGGTCGCCGGTCAGGCCTTCGAGGGCGCCGTACTGGACGAAGTGGTTAGAGCACGACTCGTCGTTGACGTTGAGCCTGGCGAGCACCTGGGCGACGTCGCGCGGCGCGATCGCCGCGCCCAGTCGCCAGCCCGTCATGGCGAACTTCTTCGAGAACGTGTAGAGGACCACGCAGCGCTCGGCCATGCCGGGCAGCGAGGCCAGCGACGTGCTCGCGCCCTCGTAGCGGATGTCGAAGTAGGCCTCGTCGCAGAGCAACGTGAGGTCGTGGCGCACGGCGAGCTCGGCGAGACGAGCGCGCTCGGCGGCGGTGCACTCGGCGCCGGTCGGGTTCTGCCAGTCGTTCACGATCAGCAGGCGCGTGCGCGGCGTGATCGCCGCCTCGAGGGCGTCGAGGTCGATCGCGAAGCCGGCGGGGCCCTCGCGGTAGCCGTATGGTACCGCCACGCCGCCGTGGAACTCGATCTGCGACTCGTAGATCGGGTAGCCGGGGTTCGGGTAGAGGACCTCGTCGCCGGGGTCCATGAGAGCGAGCACGAACTTGGCGATCACCGGCTTGCCGCCCGGCTCGATCACGACGTTGTCCGCGGTGTACGGAACGCCGTGCGATGCCGCGACGTCGGCGGCCAGAGCCTCGCGCAGCGGGGCGACGCCGGCGTTGGGGCAGTAGCCCGTGTGGCCGTCGCAGATCGCCCGAAAGGCGGCCTCGACCACGTTGGGCGGCGTGGGAAGGTCGATGTCTCCGAGATGGAAGGGGTAGACGCGGTGCCCCTCGGCGGCCCAGGCCGCCGCCTCGGCCGAGACGGCGAAGGCGGTCTCGGTCCCCAGGCGGCCGATCCGTGTCGCGAACCTCGGAGCTGCAGCGTTCATGGTGTCCTCCTTACCCGCGGGCGGCCCGGCGCACCGCCGGGCATGACGCTGTGGCGCCGGCGTCGCCGCCTGCCCTGGTCTCGGAGAAGCGTCCCGAACAAACGAAAAGGACAGAAAGCGAAGCGTCGCGCTTCACCCTGTCCACGTGGCGCTCGCCGCGAGGGCGAGCTGGTTCAGGGACCCGTCCGGTCGCGTTCCATTGGCCTGAGAGTTTCGGCGGCCGTGCTGCACTGCCTTGCCCCTTCGGCGACCGTGTCCTGCGGCGTCCGCGGTTCGTGCGGGCGCCCGACGGTCTCTCACGCGACCTTCGTCCGGGGGACGATGTCGTTTGCGACTGCTACCTCGAGGCGTGCTCCCTTCGTCGCCGGCGCGTGACCGCCCGCCCGACGGGCCATGAGCCCGGGGACGGCGCCGCGCCGTCGTTGTCGTTGCCGCCCTAGTCTAGTGGCAAACCGGGGCGATGGATACCGTGCGCCGCGCGCGCCGGCGCGGCGAGCCTTGCGGCTCGCCGCGCCGGTCGCACGGCCTTCTCCGCTTCAGGCAAACGCCGTCAGGAGACCGGCACCTCGAGGCCCATGGCGGCGAGCTCGGCGCGCACGTCGTCCATGGCCTTGCGGTAGTCGTCATTGACGATCTGCTTGGTCTTCGCGTCGTAGACCTGCTGGAAGGTGAGGCCCTTGTCGGGATCCTTCAGCTTGTCGCCGAACAGCGGGTAGAGCTTCTGCGCGAGGGGTTCGGCCTGGGCCCGCGTGAGCTTCGACGCGGCGAGACCGATCTCTGCGTGGAATTTGTGATCGTCGGGCACGAGCGAGTCGGACTGCACGGCCATGGCCGGGTGGCCCGAGAACACGTTGCCGCCCGAGGTGACCACGGCCAGCATGTAGCAGGCCATCTCGTAGTGGTACTGCTTGGTGCCCGAGCCGCCGCCCAGGTATGGCAGGTTGACCATCGGGTAGCCCATGTTGCGCCCGATGGCGGCGTTCGACATGGCGATCGCCCAGATCAGCGGGCGCGTCGACGACAGGTGCAGCTTGCTGTGCAGCGGCGCGTTGTAGTGGTAGCTGCCGCGGAAGATCAGGTTGCCCATGATCATGTAGCAGGTGGCCGTCACGGCGACGCCCTCGGCCCCACCGGCATAGCCGCCGAACAGGGGCGTCGAGGTCGAGCCGATGTTCGCGGAGAGGCTGTTGTAGAAGGCCACCTTCTGCAGGGCCTCGTAGCCCACCACGAGCTCCGACAGGAAGTCGATCAAGAAGCCGTCGCTCGGGCGCAGCCCGAAGTCGGGATAGCTGGCCGCGAACATCGAGGCCGGCTGCGAGGCGGCCGAGATGCCGTTGATGATCGGCAGGCCGGCGCGACCGGAACGACGGATGCCCTCGCGGGCGAGGCGCACGGTCTTGCAGGCCGACAGCACCTCTTGCGGGGAGCGCACGCGGGCGTCCTTGCCGCGCAGGTGAAGGATCGAGGGCACGCTGACAGAGTCGACGATGTTGTACGAGGCCATCTTCTCGACCGTGTCGACGAAGACCGTCTCGTCGGTCGTGTAGATGCCGCCGCCGACGTGCACCCAGGGGCGGTCGTCGGTCGTGTCGGGACGCCGGCCGCGCATGACCTTGCGCTCGCGCCCCTCGCCGAAGGTGGTCTCGCGCGGGCACTGCCCGTTGGCGGTCACGATCTCGTCGCGCGTGAACTCCATGACGCGGTTGGTCTCGGGGCAGTAGGCGCCGGCCTCGGCGAGCAGGTCGACGGCCGCCTCGAAGACGCGATCGGTGAGGTCGTCGTCTGAGTTAATGATGGTCTGCTTGTCCCACTTGACGTTGTGCCGGGCGATGACCTCGGCGAGCTTGGGGACGAAGCGCTTCATGTAGTAGTCGGTCTCGGAGGTGAGCGGCCCGATCTCGGCGCGCTCGAAGACCTCTACCAGATCGATCATGGCGTTCTCCTGGAAGTCGGGTTCGACGGAGCGGAGGGGCGCGGCGCGGCGATGGCCGGCGCCGCGGTGCTGCCCACGGGCTCCCTCACGAGACCAGCCTGGTGGCCAGGTTGACGGCCTCGTAGGCGGTCCCCGCCCAGCCGTCGGCGCCGATCTGGTCGGCCCACGCCTGCGTCGTCGCGCCGCCGCCGATGATGACCTTGTACTTGTCGCGCGTGCCCTGGCCCTTGAGCGCCTCGATCACGTCGCGCTGGCCGACCAGCGTCGTCGTGAGCAGCGCCGACATGGCGATGACGTCGGCGTCGACCTCTTTGGCCTTGTCGACGAACTTGAACAGGTCGACGTCGATGCCGAGGTCCCATACCTCGAAGCCCGACGTCTCGAACAGGAGCTTGAGGATGTTCTTGCCGATGGAATGCAGGTCGCCCTTGACCGTGCCGAGCACGATCTTGCCCTTCTTCGGACCCTCGTTGCCGCTCTCCTTGATCTTCGGCTCGAGCACGCTCATGGCCGCCTGGAAGGCGAGCGCGGCCTGCATGAGCTCGGGCAGGAAGATGTCTTCGCACTCGAACTGCTCGCCGATGACGTTGAGCCCGGGCAGCAGGCCCTGGTCGATGATGGTCTTGGGCTCGATGCCCTCGGCCAGACCCGCGTTCACGGCGGCAAGGACGGCGTCTTCGTCCTGATCGATGACCGCTTGCTTCAGTTGCTCGAAGAGCTCCTCGTGCCCCATGGGCGTACTCCTTGGTCTCGGTTGATGGTCGATCCGACCGCTCATGCGACGCGGTCATCGCTGTCCGGTGCGAGCCCTCTCTCCTCGCTCGGGCTCGTTTCCTTGCCTGCAGTGCTGTCTTTGCTGGCGCCTTTCGCTCTTGGTTTCAGGCCCGTGGCGCCTCGAGGGGGACCGCGTCGCCGGCCACGATGCCGGGAAACTCGTTGCGGATCGCGGCGTCGAGGGCGCCATCCCAGACGGCCGGGTTGGGCTGCGAGAGGATGCGGCGCGCCTCGGCCAGGGCCCGGCTGCCGATGTCGGGCCGGCCGGCCTCTTCCCACTGGCCGCGCATCTCGCGGTTGGCGAGGCGCGGCAGCACGGCCGTGGTCTTCATGCGCTGCTTGGTGTGCTGGCGGCCCATGTAGCTGCCGCCGGGGCCCACGGCGGCGATCTCGGTGAGGGCGAGGTTGTCGTCGCTGAACTCGAGACCGCGCCAGACACGCTTGTCCATGAGCGCGATCTCGTTGTCGATCACGCACTTGGCGAAGTCGAAAGCCATGAGCGAGCTGAAGAGCCCGCCCATGTTCAGGAGCGTGGCGCCGGCCGAGACGCCGAGGACGGTGTTCATGCCGGTCTCGAAGCCGGACTGGGCGTCGTTGCTGTGCGCGTTCGTGAGGCCGATGTAGCCGCCGGCCGGCACGTCGTAGAAGCGCGCGAGCTGCGCCTGCGCGGCGAGCAGCATGCCGGTCTCGATCGCG
>DATIYD010000252.1:0-4340 GCA_035517975.1 Thermoleophilia bacterium
CTGCACGGCGACGTCGTCGTCGATCACCACCGACTCGACCGCGATGCCGGAGTCGACGGCAAGCTCGGCGGCCATCTCGAAGTTCATGACGTCGCCGGTGTAGTTCTTGACGATGAGCAGGAGACCGGCGCCGCCGTCGACCGCCTGGGCGGCGGCCAGCATCTGGTCGGGCGTCGGCGAGGTGAACACCTGCCCCGGACAGGCGGCGTCGAGCATGCCCCTGCCCACGAAGCCGCCGTGCATGGGCTCGTGGCCCGACCCGCCTCCGGAGAGGATCGCCACCTTGCCGAGGACGGGCGCGTCGGTCCGCACGACGTAGTCGGGATCGGTGTGCACGCGCAGCATGCCGGCGTGAGCCGCCGCCAGGCCGGCGAGGCCGTCGCGCACGACGTCGTCGGGCCGGTTGATGAGCTTCTTCATGTCGTCTCCCTGCCTTCGAAAGCCGGCGGACGCCGCACCGTGCCGGTCCGGCGGCGTGCGGCCCCGGAAGGTCCGCCGATCCCGCCCCCCGGTTTACGCTGAAGGCGAGGCCGGCGTCAAGGAGAAGCCGGAGCGGGCGGCGAGCGCGAGGGCCAGGCGGCCGGCGAACTCGCGCAGGAGCTCGGCATCGGGCACATGATCAGGGTTGACCTCGGTCAGCACGAGACCGCCGAAGAGCGCGCTGCCGGCAAAGACGGCGAGGGCCGTCATGGCCTCGTCGAGAGTGAGACCCTGGTTGCGCTGGTAGGCGTTGTCGGCGATCGGCGTGTCGACGTAGTCGAGCACGTCGACGTCGAAGTGCACGACGAACGGCGCTCCGCGCGCCTCGAGCAGGCCGCGCGCCTCGCGCGCGGCCTGCGCCGGGCGGCCCCGCGCGACGGTGGCCGCGACGACGCGCTCGGCGTGGGGCGCGAGCTGCTCGCGCTCCCAGGGCGTGAGCTCGCTCTCGACGGAGCCGAAGAAGACGACGTCGTCCCAGCCGAGGAGCGGCGCGCGCGGCCCCACTCGCCTGAGCTCGCCGAGCGAGCCGGGCAGCGCCAGCACGTGTGCCATGCCCATCCAGTCCAGGGCCCCCTGGACGACGCTGTCCGGGGTGTTCAGATCGGGATGAGCGTCGAGATAGACGAGACCGACGTCGCTACCGGCCTCGAGAAAGCCGGCCAGGACGCCGAGCAGGATGGTGCACTCGCCGCCCACCACCAGGGGCAGCGCGCCGTCCTGCAGCGCCGCGCCGGTGCGCTGCGCCACGTCGCGGGCGACACGCGCCACCGTGTCGGCGTTCTGCCGGCGTGGGTGGGCGCGGTCCATCGCGAACGGCACGACCGCGAGATCGCCCAGGTCGCTCACCGTGGCGCGCGCCGCGAGACGGTCGAGCAGACCCGCCCGGCGCAGGGCGTCCGGCGCCTTCTCCACCCCGGGCGAATGTGCCCCGGCGGCAGTGGGCACTCCTATCCAGGCGAAGCTCCGTGCCATCGCTTTCCCAAGCTACCACGAGGGCGGCATCTTTCACGCCGTCCGTGCTTCTGGGGCATGCCCAGCGGCCGTCCGGGCCGTCACAGCCGTTCCGTGCCGTGAGGCATGCGCCGAGCGCCATCGTCGGCGCCCGGCGACGCAACGGGTATGAAGAGCGCAACGACAGCGACGAAAGGTGGCGCCTGTGGCACCCGTGACCGTCTTGCCGGCTTCAACGCCGACCCAGGCCTTCATCGACGGCGAGCTCGTCGACGCCGCCGCGGGCGACACGCTCGAGACCTTCGCGCCCGGCACCGGCACAGTGCTGGCCGCGGTCGCCGACTGCGGCGAGGTCGACGTCGCGCGCGCCACCGCCGCGGCCCGTGCCGCCTTCGACAAAGGGTCCTGGCGTAGGCTGGCCCCGGCGGCCCGCAAGGCAGTGCTGCTGCGCTTCGCCGATCTCGTCGAGGAGCACGCCGCCGAGCTCGCGTTTCTCGACGCCATCGACGCCGGCAAGCCGCTCAGCGACTGCGAGCAGATCGACCTGCCCGACGTGGTCGCCACCCTGCGCTGGTATGCCGAGATCCTCGACAAGGTCTTCGACAAGGTCTCCCCCACCGGCCCCGAGAACCTGGCGCTGATCGTGCGCGAGCCGGTCGGCGTAGTGGCAGCCGTGCTGCCCTGGAACTTCCCCACGGCGACGCTGTCGTGGAAGCTCGGGCCGGCTCTCGCCGCCGGCAACTCGATCATCGTCAAGCCGCCCGAGCAGGCGCCGCTGTCGACCATCCGCATGGCCCAGCTCGCAAGCGAGGCCGGCCTGCCCGACGGCGTCTTCAACGTCGTGCCCGGACGCGGCGAGGTCGCCGGGCGCGCCCTGGGGCTGTCGCCCGAGGTCGATGCCGTCACCTTCACCGGCTCGACCGAGGTCGGACGCCATTTCCTGCGCTACGCGGCCGACAGCAACCTCAAGCGTGTCACGCTCGAGTGCGGCGGCAAGAGCCCGCAGATCGTCATGGCCGACGCCGCCGACGACCTCGGCTACGTGGCCGAGCAGCTCGCCAACGCCGCCTTCTGGAACACCGGCCAGAACTGCACGGCCGGCTCGCGGATCCTGGTCGAGCGCTCGATCCGCGGCCAGGTGCTCGAGGCGCTGGCGGCGGTCGCCGCCGGTCTTGCCGTCGGCGACCCGCTCGACCGCGCGACGCGCCTCGGGGCCATCATCGAGCCCGAGGCGCTGCAGCGCATCCTGCGCTACATCGACGAAGCCGGCGAGGCCGGCGCGAGCGTCGCCTTCGGCGGCCGCCGCATCCTCGAGGAGACCGGCGGCTGGTTCGTGCAGCCCACCATCCTCGACGACGTCACCCCCGACATGGCCGTCGCCCGCGAGGAGATCTTCGGGCCGGTGGTGAGCCTGCTCACGTTCGCCGGCGAAGACGAAGCCATCGCCCTGGCCAACGACACCGACTACGGCCTGGCCGCCTCACTGTTCACCCACGACCTCGACCGCGCCCATCGCATGGCCCGCGCCGTGCGCGCCGGCACCGTGGCCGTCAACTGCTACAGCGAGGGCGACATCACGACCCCCTTCGGCGGCTACAAGACCTCGGGCTTCGGCGGCCGCGACAAGGGCATCGAGGCCCTCGACCAGTACAGCGAGCTCAAGACGATCTGGTTCGCGCTGCGGTAGCGCGCCTTCAAGCGCCGCCGGAGCGCTAGCCGGCCTCGCCGTCCTTGCCCTCGGGGATGAGCCGGGTAAGGGAGGAGGGCCACGTGGCCGCGACGATCGTCCCCTTGGCGAGGGTCGCGGCTTCCGGCGCGTCGGCCGGGACGTCGGCCAGGACCGCCGGCCTGCCGGCCACCGTCACGCGCAGCGCTCCGCCGCGCGGCGCGACGCTGGTGACGGCGCCGATCACGACGTTGCCACCGGGCTCGACGCTCGCGGGGTCGCCGATCGTGACCTGCCAGGGCGGCACGACGGCCCCGACGCGGCCGGCGACCGGGTCGTCGCTCACCACGCGAGCCCCGTCGTCAAGGTAGATCTCGGTGAGGCCTCCGGCGCGCCGCGCCTCGCCGGCGAAGAAGTTGGTGCCCACGAAGGCGGCCACGAAGGCCGATGCCGGCGCGCGCACGAGCTCGGCGATCGAGCCCACCTGCGCGACGCGGCCGGCGTCCATGACGGCGACACGGTCGGCGAGGCCGGCGACGTCGCCGAGATCGTGCGACACGAGGATCGTGGGAAGCCGCAGCGCCGTGAGCACGCGCGAGAGCTCGGCGGCGATACGGCTCTTGGTGACGGCATCGAGGGCCGAGAGCGGTTCGTCGAGCAGCAGCGCGTCCGGAGAGCTCGCCACGGCGCGGGCGATGGCGACGCGCTGGCGCTCCCCACCCGAGATGTGGGTAGGCCGGGCCGCGGCCAGCGGCGCGATGGCAAAGCGCTCCAGGATCCCGTCGACCTGCGCGCGACGCTCACGTCTGCCCCGCGGGCGGGGGCGCAGGCCGTACGCCACGTTCTTCGCCACGGTGAGGTGCGGGAACAGCGCGCCGTCCTGAAAGACCATGCCCACCCCGCGCTCCTCGGGCGGCAGGTCCACGTGGCGCTGTCTGTCGAACAGCACCCGCCCCGCGCACATGATGCGCCCTTCCCTGGGCGTCAGCAAACCGGCGATCGCTCGTAGCACCGAGGACTTGCCGGCACCCGATGGGCCGATGAACGCCAGCGTTTCACGGCCGACCGAGAGCCCCACGTCGAGCTCGATACGGCCCAGCCGATGGTGGACCCGCACGTCGAGGTCGCCGTCGGTCACGACCTCACGCCCACTTCGCCGAGCGCAGGACGAACTTGACGGTGACGAGCACGCCGAAGCTCACGGCCACGAGAAGGGCCGACATGGCCAGGCACGCGGCGAGGT
>DATIYD010000253.1:0-9794 GCA_035517975.1 Thermoleophilia bacterium
GGCGCCCCTCACCACGAGGGCCGGGCCGAAGGTCTCGCCTTCGACGGCCTCGAGGTGCTGGCAGTGGTTGATCAGCAGGATGCCGTTGCGGGCGGCGATGCCGAAGACGGTGAAGAAGCCCACGAGCGCGCCGATCGTGACTACCCCACCGCCGATGGCGATCTCCGCGTGCTCCTTGGCTTCGGGTGCTCGTCTGTCGCGGCGGCATGGTATCCTCAGGCCGCAGGATACGAACAGGAGTTCGCCCATGCTCGCCGAGCTCAACCCCGAGCAGCTCGCCGCCGTCACCTACGGCGACGGGCCCCTGCTCATCGTCGCCGGCGCCGGCACCGGCAAGACGGCCACCCTCGTGCACCGGGTCGCCCACCTCATCGGTAACGGCGCCGACCCGCGGCGCATCCTGCTGCTCACCTTCACGCGCCGGGCGGCGGCCGAGATGCTGCGCCGTGTCGACGCGCTCCTCGCCACCGAGGCCGACGCCGGCGGCCGCGCCCGCGAGCGCGTCTGGGGCGGCACCTTCCACGCCGTGGCGGCGCGCCTGCTGCGCGTCCACGCCCGCGACCTGGGGCTCGGGCCCGACTTCACCATCGTCGATCGCGGCGATGCCGAAGACCTCCTGCACGTGGCGCGCACGACCCTCGAGCTCGGACGCGACGGCGCCCGGTTCCCCCAGAAGTCGACCTGCCTCGACATCTACTCGCGCTGCGTCAACGCGCAGAAGCCGCTGCCCGAGGTGCTCGCCGGGTCCTTTCCGTGGTGCGAGCCGGCCCACGAGGGCTTGAGCAGGCTCTTCGCGCGCTACACCGACGCCAAAGAAGAGCAGCAGGTGCTCGACTACGACGACCTGCTGCTCTTCTGGCGCGCCCTGCTCGCCGACCGGGTCGCCGGGGCGCGCGTGCGCGCACGGTTCGACCACGTGCTCGTCGACGAGTACCAGGACACCAACGCGCTCCAGGCCGACATCGTCGCGCTGCTGCGGCCCGGCGGCGACGGCATCACCTGCGTCGGCGACGACGCCCAGGCCATCTACGGATTCCGCGCCGCGACGGTGCGCAACATCCTCGACTTCGAGCGGCGTTTCCCCGCCGCGCGGGTGCTCACGCTCGAGCGCAACTACCGTTCGACCGCGCCCATCCTGGCCGCCACCAACGCGGTCATCGCCGAAGCAGCCGAACGGCGCGACAAGGCGCTCTGGACCGAACGCTCAGGCGGCGCGCGCCCCCTGCTCGTCACCTGCCGCGACGAAGACGAACAGACCGCCTGGCTGGTCGATCGAGTCCTCGAGCACCGCGAGCAAGGCACCGCCCTCACCCGCCAGGCCGTGCTGTTTCGCGCCCAGCACCACTCGCTGGCCCTCGAGCTCGAGCTGGCGCGGCGCAACGTGCCGTTTCGTAAGTACGGCGGGCTGCGCTTCGTCGAGACGGCGCACGTCAAAGACCTCGTGGCCTTCCTGCGCCTCGCCGAGAACCCGCGCGACGCCATGGCCGGGCTGCGCGTCCTGGGCCTCGTTCCCGGCATTGGCCCGGCCCGGGCGGCGGCGCTCGGCGAAGTCCTGGCAGCCGGGGGCGGCGAGTTCGCCGTGTGGGCCGCCGCCGAGGTGCCCGAAGCCGCGCGCGCCATCTGGCCGGCCTTCGTCGAGCTGCTCGGCGGCCTGGCCGGCGGCGGCGCCGACGTGCCGACCCAGGTGCACGCCGTGCGGCTCGTCTACCAGCCCCTGCTCGAGCACCGGTACGACAACGCGGCGGCGCGGCTGCGCGATCTCGAACAGATCGAGGCGCTCGCCGGTCGCGCCGCCGACCGCGCCGAGTTCCTCGCCGATCTCGTGCTCGACCCGCCGGCCTACACCCAGGAGCTTGCCGGCCCGCCCCTGCTCGACGAGGACTACCTGATCCTCTCCACCATGCACTCGGCCAAGGGCCTCGAGTTCGACGTCGTGTATGTCATGCACGCCGCCGACGGCAACATCCCCTCAGACATGGCCACCGGCAGCGCCGACGAGATCGAAGAGGAACGCCGGCTCTTCTACGTCGCCTGCACGCGGGCCCGCGATCAGCTCTACGTCACCCACCCCCTGCGCTACTACACCCAGCCCTGGGCCAAGGCCGACACCCACGGCTACGCCCAGCGCTCGCGCTTTCTGACCGACGCCGTGCTGGCGCACTTCGTCCAGGAACAGGCCGTGGCCGCATCCGCCGGCGATCACGAGCCGTCGCTCGGGGCCACAAGCTCAGCGGTCATCCGTGCGGGCATACGGTCACTCTGGGAATAGACTGAGTTGCGAGGGCGAGCAGGGCGCGGGCAAGGCCACCCGAAACCGACGCGACCGTCCTTTGCGCAGCCCGGCGCCGCGACCATCGATCGGGAGAGGCACATGGCGGTAGACACTCGCGACAGCGTCTCCTTTCAAGACGAGGAGATGCGCGAAGTCGCGGAACGCGCGCAACGCCTCGAGGCCAACGTCGCTTCGGTGATCATCGGCAAAGACGACGTCATCAGAGCGTGCGTCGTCGCGCTCCTGGCCGGCGGCCACATCGTCATCGAAGACTACCCCGGGGTCGGCAAGACGCTGCTCGCCAAGGCCCTGGCGCGCTCGGTGGCGTGCCGCTTCGCCCGGGTGCAGTTCACGCCCGACCTGCTGCCGAGCGACGTCACCGGCGTGGGGGTGTTCAACCAGAAGACCGGTGAGTTCGAGTTTCGCGCCGGTCCGATCTTCGCCAATATCGTGCTCGCCGACGAGATCAACCGCTCGTCGCCCAAGACGCAGGCGAGTCTGCTCGAGTGCATGGAGGAGCGCCAGGCGACGGTCGACAACACGACGTACGACATTCCCGCGCCCTTCATGGTCATCGCGACCCAGAACCCGATCGAGTACGAGGGCACCTACCCGCTGCCCGAGGCGCAGCTCGACCGCTTCATGATGCGCGTGAGCCTCGGTTATCCCGACGCGACCGCCGAAGAGGCGATCCTGCACGAGCAGACCTCGCGCGACCCCTACGGTCAGCTCGAGGCCGTGCTCGACGCCGCCCAGGTCCTCGCCATGCAGCGTGCGGTCGAACGGGTCAGGGTGGTGCCCGCGCTGCACCGCTACGTCGTCGCCCTCCTGACCGCTACTCGCACCACGCGCGACATCTACCTTGGTGCGAGCCCCCGCGCCGGCATCGCCCTCGTGCGCGCCGCCAAGGCTCTCGCGCTGCTCCGCGGCCGCGACTACGTGGTGCCGCAAGACCTCAAGGATCTCTCGGCCCGGGTCCTCGGGCATCGCCTCATCCTCTCGTCCGACGCCAAGGTCCACGGACACACGGAAGAAGCGGTGATCGACAGACTGCTGGCGGGGATCCCGGTACCGGGAGCCTGACATCATCCGGCCGACCAGCCGGGGTGTCGCTCTCCTGTTCGTGGCCGGCGCCACGTATCTCGCCGCGCGCCTCCTCGGCACGTGGGAGCTGTACCTGCTGGCGTTCGCCTTTCTGGCCGCCGTGCTCGTGTCGTGGCTGCTCGTGCTCGCCACCGGGCGCAGGCTCTCCGTGACGCGCACGCTCGACCCGAGCCAGCCCACCGCCGGCGAGCGCCTCACGGTCTGGTTCTCCCTGCGCAACGAGTCGCAGCTGCCCGGGCTGCAGGTCACCTTGCCCGACGCCACCGGCGACCTGGGGACGAGCCCGGCGCACGTCGAGTTTCCCAGCCTGGGCTCCCTGCAGGAGCGCGCGGTCGCCAGCGCGCCGCTGTCGGCGCCGCGCGGCATCCACCATCTGCCGCCACTGTGGGCCCGCGCCGAAGACCCGCTCGGCCTGATCCGTCTGCGGCGCCGCGTGGCCGAGCCGCTCGACATCACCGTCTACCCCCGCCTCGTCGATCTCACCTCGTGCGCCCTCTTCGCCGACCTCGGCACGCACCGCGGCCTCGGACCTCGCGGCATCGCCCGCCTGGGGGCGACCGAGTTTCGCGGCATCCGCGCTCACCAGCCCGGCGAGCCGCTCAACCACATCGACTGGAAGGCCACGGCCAAGACCGGCAACCTCATGCTGCGCGAGATGGACGACCCCGAGAGCGGCGACGTGGCCGTCGTGCTCGACGGCACCTCGGCCGGCGTCGCCGGCGAGGAGCCGCTGACGAGCTTCGAGCTGGCCGTGCAGGCCGCGGGCTCGGTCGCCGACTACGTTCTTGCCGCGGGTCGCAGCGTCAATCTGGCGCTCCACGACGGTCGCTGGCAGCAGACGAACCTGGCGGCCGACATCAACGGCCGCCGCCGGCTGCTCGACGCCCTGGCCACGGTGCGGCCGAACGCGCGAGCGCCCCTGTCGGCGACGCTGCTCAAGCTGCGCGACGGCAGCGGCCGGCTCGCCCCGGCCCGCACGATCGTCCTCGTCGCCCTGTCACTCGATCGCGACCTCGTGCGCGCGGTGCTCGCACTGCATCGCCAGGGACTGCGCGTGTCGCTGATCCACGTCGTCGCCGGCTCGTTCGCGGCGCCGGCCAGCGGCCCGCGGCGGGCGGCCTCGCCTCCGCCCGGTCACGACGGCGACGGTCCCGACCTTCTGCTGGCCCTCGCCGCCGGCGGCGTCATCTGCCTCTCGCTGCACGCCGGCGACGACCTTCGCGCCAGCCTGTCGCTCGCCTCGGTGGGCCGCGACCTGGTCGAGCGTCTGCCATGAGAACGGCGACCAAAATCCTGTACCTTGCCTCGTTCGCGGCGCTCGCCGTGGTGACCGCGCTCGCCGCCGCGCGCGTCGCGCGGCCGTCGATCGCCTCCGCCATGGTGGCGGCCGCCCTGCTGGCGACGCTGGCCGGCGCGCCGGGCCTCATCCATCGGCGCGCCTGGCCTGCCGCGCTGATCCTGCTGCCGGCCGGCGCCTACCTCGTCATGCGCGCCCTGATCCCCTTGCCCGCGAGCGCTCACGGGCTCGGCGGTCAACTCGGTTTCTACCTCGGCCAGCTTCGGGCCGGCGCCCACGCCTACTCGACCCGCACGTTCCCTCTCCAGTTGGCCGGCGCCCCCGGCCTCAAGCTGCTCCTCGTGGTCATCGTCTACACGGCCACCGGGCTGGCCGCGCTCGCCGCCGTCGGGCTGCGCCGGGCGCTGGCGGCGGTCGTCGTCTTTCTCGTCGTCCTGGGCTTCAGCCTGACGGTCGACGGCACCGGCAGCGTGGTCCTCGTGCCGCTGGCGTTCCTCTTCCTGACCGGCTGTCTCCTTGCCCTGTCGCGCTCGGTGCAGCGCGCCCGGGGCGCTCCCGCCGGTGTCGTGACCGGGGCCGCCACGGCGGTCGCGGCCACCTGCGCCGCCCTCTTCCTGCTGGTCGCCACGCCGGTCGCGGCGAGTAAGCCGTGGCAGGACTGGAGCACCTGGGGCCCGGTCGGACCGGGCACGTCACGCCTCGCCTTCAACTGGATGCTCAACTTCCCGAACCTTCTCGACCCCAAGCACAACGCGACGGTCCTCGAGATCCAGTCGCCGGTCGCCTCCTACTGGCGGGCGAACGCCCTCGATTCGTTCACCGGACAGGCCTGGCTCTCCGCAGGCTCACCCGCGCTTCCGCTTGTCTCCGAGGGCGTCGCCGACCCCGATACCTACGATGTGCCGGCCACCGGCACGCAGCCGTCCGGCGCCGCGATCGTCGAGGTCTTCAGGCTTCGCGCGCTCTCTACCGATTACCTCGTCTCGGGCGGCACCACCGACGTCGTGGTCGTGGGCGGCGGCCGCGCCCCGGTCTTCATCGGCGGCAGCAACGCTCTCCGCCTGCCGCAGCCGCTCGGCCCCAGATCGAGCTATGCCGTCACGGCCGAGGTCCCCCATGTCACGCCCGCCGACCTGGTTGCTCGCGGGCGCGACTACCCGGTCCAGGTCACGGCCGACCTCGCGCTCCCCTTCCCCACGGCGGCCGCCATGACCGGGCCCGATCCGGCGCAGGAGTGGCGGGCGACCATGAGCGACACGAGCGCCGACCGGGAGTGGCGCGGCCTCTACCAGCTCAACCGGCAGATCGTGGGCACGGCGACCGACCCCTACCAGATCACCCTGCGCATCGAGCAGTATCTGCGCCTGCACTATCTCTACTCGCTGGCTCCGCCGCAGACCCGCTACGCTTCGCCCTACGCGGCATTCCTGTTCGACACCAGGACCGGCTACTGCCAGCACTTCGCCGGCGCCATGGCCGCCCTCGAGCGCTTCAACGGGATCCCCGCCCGCGTCGCGGTCGGCTTCACGGCCGGCGACCTGGTCGGCCGCAACACGTTTCGCGTGAGCCGCACCAACGCCCATGCCTGGGTCGAGGTGTACTTCCCGCAGGTGGGCTGGATCGCCTTCGAGCCCACGCCCGGCGACGATCTTCCCGGGGTCGGGCCCTCGTCGACCAACGCGGGCTTCGTCAGCCCCTACCCGGGCGACAACGACTCGAGCATCGCGGCCGCGGCCGGGACCGCCTCGCCCAAGCTGCAGGGCATCGGCAGCGGCCCGAACGCCCGGCAGAAGGGCACCGGCCTCGCCCCCTCGGGTTCCTCGTCGCACCACACCGGATGGCTGCTGCCGTGGGCGCTGGGGCTGGTCGCCGTCATGATCGCCTGGCCGCTCGGTCGGGCCGCGGTCCGCCGCCGCGGCCTGCACGGCGGCACCCGCGAGGCCCGCCTGCGGGCGGGCCTCGCGCTGCTGTACGGCGATCTGCGCGACCACGGTGTCGGCGTACCGCGATCCCAGACTCTGTCCGAGACGACAGCGCTCCTGAGCGACCGGTACGGGCTCGATGCGAGCCCCCTGACTGAGCGCATCGAGGCCGTGCTGTTCGGCGGCCGTCCGTGCGCCGAACGCGACCTCGCCGACCTCGCGCGCCTGCGTCACGATCTCAGGCGCCGCCTGCGTGAGCGCTCGGGCACCCTGCGCGCCCTTGGGGCGCGCTACGGTCTGCGACTCGCCCCGCGCTGAGACCCCGGCGTCGCCGCAGGCGCGCCGGCATGCACCGCGACGGCTCGGACCCCAAAGCTCAGCCGTGCGAAAGCTTCGCTCAAGTGTTCGAAGACTCCGACGAACGGCCCGCGAAAGCCAGCTGGCTGAAGTTCGCCAGGGCAGCGCCGGTGGCGTTACGAAAGGCCGGCGGAGTGAGTGTGTGTGGGAACGAGCCCGCACCACTCCTCCGCCGCCGCGGTCGGTGGGTGAGCCGCGCCCCCGCCCACCGCGAGCACGCCGTGACAAGCAGAGGGAGCGCCCGACGCCGGGCGAGGCCCCGGTCTACCCGTGGCGTGGGATAGCTGTGGCGGAGGCGGCGGAAGCGGGAGGGGTGTGGGCTCGAGGGGTCGCTCGTCCGCGACCCCGATGCCCACACCCCTCCCCGCCCCGCCGCCGACCGCCGCGTCGAGAGCCCTATTTCACCGACCCCGCCAGCAACCCCTCGGCGAAGTACCGCTGGAACGCGAAGAACACGACGAGGGGCACGACGAGCGAGAGGAACGAGGCCGGCGCGATGATGTTGATGTTCGAGCCGAACTCGCGCAGCTGCGTGAAGATCGCCACCGTGATCGGCTGCGTGGTGCGGCCGAAGGTGAGGGCCACGAGCAGGTCGTTCCAGGTCCACAGGAACTGGAAGATGGCCAGCGACGCCAGGGCCGGCAGACCGAGGGGCAGGACGACCCGCAGGAAGATCCGCCACTCTGAGGCGCCGTCGATGCGCGCCGCCTCCATCAGCTCCTTCGGGATGCCCAGGAAGTAGTTGCGCAGGAGGAAGACGGCAAAGGGCAAGCCGAAGGCGGTATGGAACAGCACGATGCCGATCACCGTGTCGAACAGGGCGAGGTGGTTGTAGAGCGAGAAGATCGGGATCAGCGCCATCTGGTACGGCACGACGATGGCGGCCACCACGCCGATGAAGATCCAGTCACGCCCCGGGAAATCGAGCCAGGCGAAGGCATAGGCCGCGAGGGCCCCCACGAAGAGCGGCAGCACCGTCCCCCCGATGGCGATCTCCAGGGTCGTGACGAGGGCCGCGGTGATCGCGTGGTCGGAGAGCACGGTGCGATAGTTCTCGATCGACAGCAGGCTCGGGTGCACGAAGGCCTGCCACCAGCCGGTGGAGCTGATCTGCGACGGCACGATCAGCGAGGTGACGAGCAACCCCAGGGTGGGCACGAGCCACAGCAACCCGATGGCAGCGAGCAGCAGGTTGAGCGGGGCGTGAGCGAGCGCCCGACTCAGCCGCGACAGCCAGCTCTCGCGCTCGTGAACGAGCACCGGCAGCGGCGCGGCGGGACGCACGGGATGAGCCACGCTGGCCATCAGACCTCCCTTCTGAAGCGCCGCACGTTGAGCAGCAGCACCGGGATCACGAGGATGAACAGAAAGACGGCGATCGCCGACCCGAGGCCGAAGTTGTTGACGCCGCCGAACGACGTGCGCCACATGGCGAGCGCCACCACGTTCGCCGCCGCCTGCGACGAACCCGGCGCGATCGAGAGGATGATGTCGAAGATCTTCAGCACGTAGATGATCATGGTGATGAAGACCACCGAGAGCACCGGCGCGAGCAGCGGCGCCGTCACGCGCCTGAAGACCTGCCACTCGCTGGCGCCGTCGGTGCGCGCGGCCTCGAGCACGTCGCGCGGGATGGCGGCCAGGCCGGCGCCGATGATGACCATGGCAAACCCGGCCCAGATCCAGATGTAGGCGATGATCATGGCCGGTGTGATGAGCCGGGTGCCGAGCCAGCTCACGCCACCGAACGGCGCCGCGAACGTGGCTGCGCCCACACCCACGCGGTAGCTGCCGGGCGAGACTCCCGAGAACAGGAACGAGCCGTTCGCGTTGCTCTGGGTCGTCGTCACGACCTTGCCGGCCGGCGTCTTCAGCTGGACGGTGACGCCGGGCAGACCGAGCTCGCCCTGCTCCACCTTGCCGGCGACGCCGCCGCCCGGTTTGAAGTCACGCCAGACCACCCCGCTGATGGCCCCGGCGACGGGCGCCGGCACGACCGCCTGGACCGCGCTCCTGGGCACGTCCTGCGGCGCGATCGCCGTCAGGCCGAGCAGGCCGACCCCGCCCGGACGCAGGGTCCGGTGGAGCGTAAAGCCCGCCGCGGTCGAACCTGTCAGCGCGTTGGTCGAGGCCGCCGCGCCCGAAAGCGGCCCGGGCGGGCTGAAGATATCCTTGACTCCTGAGACGGCGGCGTTGACCGCCCCCTGCGAGGGGTCCTGGATGTACATGATGTGCCAGATCACGCCGGCCGCGAACAGCGAGATCGCCATCGGCATGAAGACGGCCGTCTTGAAGGCGACCGACCAGCGGATGCGTTCGGTCAGCACCGCGAACACGAGCCCGATGGCCGTCACCGCGGCGGGGGCCACCGCCACCCAGATCGCGTTGTTCTTGATGGCCGTGAGCAACGTGCTCGTCGTGAAGAGCGTCTTGTAGTTGCTCAGACCGACGAAGTGGGAGCCGGACTGATCGAACAGGCTGCGAACGACCGTGTAGATCGTCGGATAGATGAGAAACACACCGAAGAAGACGGCGGCCGGGGCGAGGAAGCCGAGCGCGACGCCGTAACGCCGCCAGAACCCCTCGCGCGAGCCCTGAGGCGACGCCCCCTCGGGGGGCGTCGCCTCTACGGGTGCGGAAACAGCCATGACCCTACTCCGCTTCAGGTGAGCCCGGGGCTCACTTCTTGTAGGCCGCGGTGGCGGCCGCCTGGAGCGCCTTCTGGGTACCGCTGATATCGCTCGGGTTCTTCAGGAAGTTGGTGAAGATCTGCCACTCGCCCTGACCGGTGGTGGCGCCGAACGCCGCCGGCTGCTGGTCGGACATGTCGTAAACGACGACC
>DATIYD010000254.1:0-2529 GCA_035517975.1 Thermoleophilia bacterium
TGACTCTCGCTTGCCAGGAATGCAAGCGTCGCAACTACCACACCAACAAGAACAAGAAGAACGACCCCGACCGCATCGAGCTCAAGAAGTACTGTCGCTGGTGCGGGCGGCACACCGTGCACAAGGAAACTCGATAGGACCCACGTCGGTGCGCCCGCGGAGGGCGCGACGGCGTCAGGCTTCCTTTAGGGCTGTAGCTCAATTGGTAGAGCACCGGTCTCCAAAACCGGGGGTCGGGGGTTCGAGTCCCTCCAGCCCTGCCAGCCGAAACGGAGCATGGTCGTGGCGAAAGCCGTGAGGAACAACCAGACGGGGTCGGGCAAGAAGTCCGACTCCACGCAGACCGGCAAGCGCGACGGGCGCGGCAAGGCCGCGCCGTCGAAGCGCGCCTCGAAGACCGCGCAGGCCAAGCAGCGGGCGCAGACGCGCTCCGGCCAGAAGCAGGGCTTCAGCATGGTGAAGTTCCTGCGCGACGTGCGTCTCGAGCTGTCCAAGGTCACCTGGCCGACGCGCAACGAGCTCCTCATGTCGACCGTCGTGGTGCTCGTCGCGGTCGCTATCGCGGGCGCCTACACGGGCGTCCTCGACTGGGTGTTCGCTCAGGTGATGCAGCTCATCCTGCCCAAGTAACAGAAACGGAGTCGGTGTGTTCCAGTGGTATGTGGTCAACACGTACTCGGGCCACGAGAACAAGGTCAAGGAGAACCTCGAGCACCGCATCGTCTCGATGGCCCAGCAAGACGCGATCGTGCGCGTCGTGGTGCCCACCGAGCAGGTGGTCGAGACCAAGGACGGCGAGAAGATCACGAGCGAGAAGCGCGTGTTCCCGGGCTACGTGCTCGTGCAGATGGAGCTCACCGACGAATCCTGGTCGGCCGTCAAGAACACCCCCGGCGTGACCGGGTTCGTGGGCGCCGCCAACAAGCCGGTCGCCCTGTCGCGCGCCGAGGTCGACCGCATCCTGCACACCGCCTCCGTCGAACGTCCCAAGCAGAAGGCCGAGTTCTCGATCGGCGAAGTCGTGCGCGTCACCTCGGGTCCGCTGTCCGACTTCTCGGGCGAGGTATCCGAGGTCAACGCCGACCAGAACAAGCTCAAGGTGATGGTCTCGATCTTCGGCCGCGAGACGCCCGTCGAGCTCGGCTTCGAGCAGGTCAAGAAGACGGGCTGACAGCAGTGATCCCCCCTACGAAGCGAGGATGACGTGGCCAAGAAGGTCATGACCGTGATCAAGTTGCAGATCCCGGCGGGTGCCGCTAACCCGGCGCCGCCGGTCGGTCCCGCCCTGGGCCAGCACGGCGTCAACATCATGGAGTTCTGCAAGGCGTTCAACGCCCGCACCCAGGCACAGACCGGCACGATCATCCCCGTCGAGATCTCGGTCTTCGAGGATCGTTCGTTTTCGTTCATCACCAAGACGCCGCCGGCCGCCGTGCTGCTGCGCGAGGCCGCGGGCGTCGACAAGGGTTCCGGCGAGCCCAACCGCAACAAGGTGGCCAATGTCTCGCGCGACAAGGTGCGCGAGATCGCGGAGCTCAAGATGCCCGACCTGAACGCCAACGACGTCGAAGCCGCGATGCGCATCATCGAGGGCACGGCGCGCAGCATGGGCATCACGGTCGACCAGGACTGATCGACCGGCACTGACCAGTCAACGAGCGGGCGCCTCAGGCGCCCGCGGTGGGAGGCGGCCACAGGGCCGCCGCCAGGACCACGAGGAGGCACCATGGCCCACGGCCGCAAGTACCAGGCAGCCCGCGCTGCGATCGATCCCGACCGGGTCTACACGCCGCTCGAGGCCGTGCGCCTGCTCAAGGCGCTCGACACGGCGAAGTTCGACGAGACGGTCGAGGTGCACTTCCGCCTCGGCGTCGACGTGCGCCACGCCGACCAGATCGTGCGCGGCACCACCATCCTGCCTCACGGCACCGGCCGCTCCATGCGCGTCGCCGTCTTCGCCGAGGGCGAGAAGGCTCGCGAGGCGACCGAGGCCGGCGCCGACATCGTCGGCACCGACGACCTCGCCACGCAGGTCCAGGACGGTCAGCTCGACTTCGACGTGGCCATCGCCACGCCCGACATGATGGGCGTCGTCGGTCGCCTCGGCCGTATCCTCGGGCCGCGCGGTCTCATGCCGAACCCCAAGTCGGGCACGGTCACCTTCGACGTCGCCAAGGCGGTCAGCGAGGCCAAGGCCGGCAAGGTCGAGTACCGCACCGACCGCAGTGGCATCATCCACCTGAGCATCGGCAAGAAGTCGTTCGATGAGACACAGCTCGTCGAGAACTACGGAGCGGTGCTCGACGAGATCGTGCGCGCCAAGCCGTCGGCGTCGAAGGGCCGCTACCTGAAGAGCGTCAACCTGACCTCGACGATGGGGCCGTCGATCGAGCTCGACTCGGCCCGCACGCGCGACCTGCTCGAAAGCTAGGAAGGGCATCCGCGGGCGGGCCGGCGTCAGTCGGGCTCGCGCCGCGGCAACCGTCGGCCGCTGCGCCCGGCCGCTTGCCGATGGGCCGGCCGGGCCGT
>DATIYD010000255.1:0-18708 GCA_035517975.1 Thermoleophilia bacterium
CCTCACGAGCACAGCGTCACCTACCTGCGCACCAAGCGCGACAAGATGGGCCACCTGCTGGAGCACGAGGAGCTGCTGCCGGCCGAGGGCGACGAAGGCTGACCGCGGACGACCCGGCGCGAGGCGCCGCCGAACTTCCGAAACGAAGCGAAAGGAGCTGCCAGGACATGGGCACGACCTACGAGGGAAGGCTGACGGGCAAGGGCATGAAGTTCGCGCTCGTCGTGGGCCGTTTCAACGAGTTCATCTCGACGCACCTGCTCGACGGGGCGCTCGACAACCTGCGGCGCCACGAGACGGCCGACGCCGACATCGAGATCGTCTGGGTACCGGGCGCCTTCGAGATGCCGCTGGTCGCCCAGAAGCTCGCCGGCAGCGGGCGTTACGACGCGGTCATCTGCCTGGGAGCCGTGATCCGTGGCGGCACGCCGCACTTCGACTACGTGGCCGGGGAGGTCGCCAAGGGCATCGCCAAGGTGGGCCTCGACACCGGCGTGCCGGTCGTGTTCGGCGTCCTTACGACGGACAGTGTCGAGCAGGCGGTCGAGCGGGCCGGCACGAAGGCCGGCAACAAGGGCTGGGCGGCCGCGTTGACCGCCCTCGAGATGGCGAACCTGCTGCGGGTGCTGCCCTAGAGGGCTTTGGTCACGCGGCCCGACTTGAGGCAGCGCGCGCAGACATAGGCCGCCTGGCGGCGGCCGTCGACCACGATGTGAACGTGCTGCAGGTTTGGCTCGAAACGCCGCTTGGTAGCTCTGTTTGAGTGGCTGCGGTTGTTGCCCACGGCGGGCTTCTTGCCACAGCTCACGCAGATTCGTGACATGCGAGGTCCTCGCTTGCGAAGGGTGATGGGCCGGAATTATGCTACACGCGGCCGCGCGACGCAACCGCGGCCATTGTCGTAATGTCGCTCATGGACCGGTTCACCAAACAGATGTCCATCCTCGAAGCGCTCGAGTCGCACCCCGACGCCCGCGACGTGTTCGCGCGCTGGGGCATGGGGTGCAGCCTCTGCATCGGCGCTCAGCTCGAGAGCATCGAGAGTGGGGCCATCATGCACGCGGTCGATCCCGACGCGATCATCGCCGAGCTGAACGGGCTCCGCGTGATCGCCGCCGACTAGGCGCGGGCACGACCGGCGCCGACGTGGCCCAACCCGATCTCAAAGCGAACCTGCCCGGGCGCGAGCTCGAGGGCGACGTCACCGTCGCCGACGGCGTCATCGTCAAGCTCGCCGGCCGCGCCGCGCTGCTCACCTACGGGGTCGTCGACCTGAGCCGCTCGTGGCTGTCCGGCTTCACCCGCCTGCTGGGCTACGAGCTCGCCGGCGCCGTCGAGGTCGACGCCCACGAATCGCACGCCGACATCAGCCTGCACGTCGTGATCGAGCGCGGCCTCAACCTCGCCGAAGTGACGCGCACGCTCGAGGAGCAGGTGCGCTTCGAGGTCGAGCGCGTCGCCGGCGTACGGGTCGGTGAGGTGCACGTCCGCGTCGAGGACGTGCGCCGATGAGCGTTCGCGGCCACACCATCGAGGTGCTTGCGGGAGCGGTGGCGGCCCTCGAGGTGGAGCGCGACTACGTGAACGACCTCAACGTCTACCCTGTGCCCGACGGCGACACCGGCACGAACCTGCTGCTGACGGTGCAGGCCGTGCTCGACGAGGTCCGCGCGGCGCCGGCCGACGATCTCGCCGGTCTCATGAGCGTCGTCATCCGCGGCTCGCTCATGGGCGCGCGCGGCAACTCCGGCGTGATCCTCTCGCAGATCGTGCGCGGCGCCTGCGAGTCGATCGCCGCCGCCCAGGCCTTCAACGCGACCGTCGTGCGCGACGCGCTACGCGGCGCCTCCGACGCCGCCTATCGCGCCGTGCGCCAGCCGGTCGAGGGCACCATGCTCTCGGTCATCCGCGCCATGGCCGAGGCCGTCGCCGACACGCCCGACACCATCTCGCTGCCGGCCCTCGTGACCACCGTGACCACGGCCGGCGCCGAGGCGGTCGAGCGTACCATCGACCAGCTCGAGGTGCTGCGCCGCGCCGGGGTGGTCGATGCCGGCGGCTACGGCTTGCTGATCCTGCTGCGCGGTGCGGTGGCCGGCTTTCTCAAGGCCGAGACCGGCAGCGCGGCCGCGACGCCGGTGACGGCCGACGGCAGCGACCGGCGTCGCGGCCGCGCCACGCGCCACATCGCCGGCATCCCGCCCGACGCGCTCGAGGACTCGCGCTTTCGCTACTGCACGAGCTTCCTGCTGCTCGGCGACGACCTCGACCGCGCCGATCTCGAGCAGTTCGTCAACACTCAGGGCGACTGCGCCCTGGTGGTGGGCGGCGACGGCCTGCTCAAGATCCACGTGCACACCGACCACCCCGGAGCGCTGCTCTCGTATGCCTCGGCGCACGGCACGATCGACGACGTCGAGGTCGCCGACATGCGCGAGCAGACGCGGGCGCGCCGCCGCCGTCTCAGCCTCGACCAGCGTGTGGCGTGCGTGGCCGTGGCCGCCGGCGAGGGCAACAAGGCCCTCTTCCACGAGCTCGGCTGCGAGGCCGTGATCGACGGCGGTCAGTCGATGAACCCGAGCGCGGCCGAGCTCGTCGCCGCCGTCGAGAGCCTCGACGCCGCCGAGGTCGTCGTGCTGCCCAACAACGGCAACGTGGTGCTCACCGCCGAGCAGGCGGCCGCCATGTGCGACCGCCGGGTCGCGGTCGTCGCCTCGACCTCGCTGCCGGCCGGCCTGGCCTCGATGGTCGCCTTCGACGCGACCGGCGACGCCGCCGGCATCGCGGCCGCCATGAACGAGACGCTCGACCACGTGCGCAGCGCCGAGATCACGCACGCGGTGCGCGATTCCGAGATCGACGGCGTGGCGGTGCGCGAAGGCGAGGTCATCGGCCTGGTCGACGGGCGCCTGGCCGCCAGCGGCGACGACCTGCGCGTGGTGTTCGGACAGATCGTGCGCACGCTGGGCTCGGAGGGCGCGGAGCTCATCACCATCCTGACCGCCCTGAACGGCTGCGGCCTCACAGTCGCCGACCTGCAAGAGGCGGCGGCCGCCGCGTGCGCGAGCGACTGCCCTCTCGTCGAGTTCCTCTTCCAGGAGGGCGGCCAGCCGCTGTACCCCATCCTGATCGGCGCCGAATGACGCGGCTGACCCTCGACAACACCGCGATCGTCGTCGACTCCACCTGCGACCCGCCGCCCGGCTACTTCGACCGCCCCGGCCTCGCCATGGTGCCGCTCAAGGTCAACTTCGGCGACGAGACCTACCGCGACGGCGTCGACCTGTCGCCGCCCGAGTTCTTCGCCAAGCTGGCCTCGTCGCCGGTGCTGCCGACGACCTCGCAGCCCACCGTGGGCGAGTTCACGTCGGTCTACACCGCCCTGACGCGCGACTACGAGCACGTGCTCGCCTTCCACCTCTCGAGCGCCATGAGCGGCACCTACGAAGCCTCTCACCGCGCCGCCGAGGCGTTTCCCAGCGTCGAGGTCTACGACACGCGGACCGTCTCGGCCACCATCACGCTGCTCGTCGAGCGGGTGCGCGCAAGGCTCGCGGCGGGCATCCCGCACGACGAGGCGCGCGACTACATCGCCCACTTCATGGCCCGAAACCACATGCTCTTCCAGGTCCCGACGCTCGAGTACCTGCGTCGCGGCGGGCGCATCGGGCGAGCGCAGTCGATGGTCGGCGACGTCTTCGGCATCAGGCCGCTCATCACGGTCGTCGACGGCGAGCTCGGGGCCTACGCCAAGGTGCGCGGCGAGCGTCGTGCGCTCGAGGCGATGGCCAAGTTCCTCGGGGAGCACAGCGACCCCGAAGACCCTGTCAAGCTCGCCACCTGGAGTTCCGACGCCGACGAGAAGCTGCCGGCCCTCGAAGCGGCGCTGCTCGCCGCACGGCCGCGCAGCGAGGTCATGCTTCACGGCCGGGTCGGGGCCGTCGTGGGCACGCACGGCGGGCCCGGCATGTTCGCCTTCGCGATGATCGTGGAGTGAGCGACGGACGACCTCCGGTAGGGTTCGCCGGCGGCCGCTACGACGGGTGGCCGCGGCCGCCGCTCCTTGCCCCCGACGCTTCGGGTCTCGACCGGCCCCTCTCGGAGCTGGCCGGCGTGCGGCCGGCCCTCGCCAAGCGCCTCGAAGGCTTCGGCCTGACCACGGTGGGCGACCTGCTCACCCACTATCCACGCCGCTACGAGGACTTCACCGACCGCAAGCCCATCGCCGACCTCAAGGTAGGCGAGGAAGCGACGGTCCGGGCGACGGTCGAGCGGGTCACGCTCGACCACGGCCGCCGGCGGCGCGTGACGCTTCTCAAGGTCGTGCTGCGTGACCGCTCCGGGGTGATGATCGGCGTCTGGTTCAACCAGCCATGGCTGGCGAAGGTGCTCGAGCCGGGCATGGAGCTGAGCTTGCGGGGCAGCGTGCGGCTCTCCGGGGGCGGCGCCTCCTTTGTGGTCAAGGCGCACGAGATCCTGGCCGGCGAGGGCGAGACCGTGCACACCGAGGGCATCGTGCCGGTCTATGCGGCCAGTGAGAGCATCTCGACGCGCGTGCTGCGTGACCTCGTGCACGCGGTCAGGCGCGCGGGGCGCAGCATGCCCGATCCGCTGCCGGGCGCCCTGCTGGCCGCCGAAGACCTGCCGGCCAAGGCTGACGCCGTGCTGGCCATCCACGCGCCGCGGTCGCACGCCGAGGCCGCCGTCGCGCGGGAGCGGCTCGTGCTCGAAGAGCTCTTGCTCATGCAGCTCGGCCTGCTGCTCCACAAGGGGGCCGAGCAGCGCGTGAGCCGGGCGCCGGAGCTCGGCGCGCCCGGTCCGAAGGTCGCCGCCTTTCTGGCCGGCCTGCCCTTCGCGCTGACCGACCACCAGGCCGCGGCCATCGCCGAGATCGACGCCGACCTCGACCGGGCCACGCCGATGCGCCGGCTGTTGCAGGGTGACGTCGGCTCGGGCAAGACCGTGGTCGCCGTCCACACCTTGTTGCGGGCCGTCGAGACCGGCCATCAGGGCGCCTTCATGGCGCCCACCGAGACGCTCGCCGAGCAGCACCTCGAGACCATGCAGGAGCTGCTCGGTCCGCTCGCGGCCTGCGACCTGCTGACCTCGCGGCTGACCGCGGCCGAGCGACGGGCGGCCCTCGGGCGCATCGCCTCGGGCGAGGCGGCCATCGTCGTCGGCACGCACGCGCTGATCCAGGGCGACGTCGCCTTTGCCGACCTCGCCGTGGTCGTGGTCGACGAGCAGCATCGCTTCGGTGTCGTGCAGCGCGACGAGATGGGCCGCAGGGCAGCGGCCGGAGGCAGCGCGCCACACGCCCTGTACATGACGGCCACACCCATTCCGCGCACGCTGGCGCTCACCTTCTACGGTGACCTCGACGTGACCGTGATCGCCGGCTCGCCGGCCGGCCGCGCACCCGTCGCCACGCGCCTCTACTCCGAAGGCCATCGCGCCGCCGGCTACGAGTTCGTGCGCAAGCAGCTCGACAAGGGGCGGCAGGCCTACGTCGTATGTCCGCTCATCGAGGAATCCGAGGCCTTGCAGTCGGCCGCCGCCCTGGCCGAGGCGGAGCGCCTGCGCGGCGGCGAGTTTCGCGCCTACCGGCTCGGCGTGCTGCACGGCCAGATGAAGGCGGCCGAGCGCGACGCGGCGATGGCCGCGTTTCGCTCCGGGCAGACCGACGTGCTCGTCGCGACCAGCGTGATCGAGGTCGGCATCGACGTCCGCAACGCGACCGTCATGATCATCGAGGGAGCCGAGCGTTTCGGGCTCGCCCAGCTCCACCAGCTTCGCGGCAGGGTCGGCCGGGGCACCGAGAAGTCGTACTGCCTGCTGTTCACGAGCCCGCGGCGCGAGCGCACTCCCGGTGAGCGTTCCGACGCACGCCTCAAGGCG
The DNA here is from genome assembly GCA_035517975.1 of Thermoleophilia bacterium. Lineage (GTDB taxonomy): Bacteria > Actinomycetota > Thermoleophilia > UBA2241 > UBA2241 > Bog-752. Next base: position 5,899 of record DATIYD010000255.1, read on the forward strand.
CTGCGCACCACCACCGACGGCTTCGCCCTGGCCGATCGCGACCTCGAGATCCGCGGCGAGGGGCAGCTCTTCGGCACGCGGCAATCGGGCCTGCCCGACCTGAAGCTCGCCAAGCTCACACGCGATCGCGACGCTGTCGTGCGGGCGCGGCGGCTGGCCCGCGACATCCTCGCCGGCGACCCTCGTCTCGAGGCACCGTCGGCGGCGCCGCTGGCCGACGCTGTGCGGGGCGCCTTCGGAGAGGAGCTCGCCTGGCTGCTCAAGGCGTGAGCGCGGGGGTATGGTGGGGCTGACATGAGCGCCATCGAGCTGATCGCCACCCACTCCAACACCGACTTCGACGGCTTCGCCGCGATGGTCGCGGCGCACAAGCTCTACCCCGAGGCCCGCATGGTCCTGAGCGGCGCCGTCAATCGCAACGTGCGTGAGTTTCGCACCCTGTTCGCCGACGAGATCCCGCTGATCGACGCGGGCGCCGTCGACCTCGCGCGGGTGCGACGGCTCGTGCTCGTCGAGACCTATCACGCGAACCGGCTCGGCGAGCTGGGCGTGCTCGTCGAGCGTCCCGACGTCGAGATCCTGGTCTTCGACCACCATCGCCCGGCGGGCGACCTGCCGCCGTTCGTCGACCCGGCCAACGTGGTCACCTCCGACGACGGCTCGCTGGTCACCCTCATGCTGCGCATCATCGCCGAGCGCGAGCTCGACGTGACGCCGCTCGAGGCCACGGTCTTCGCCCTGGGCATCCACGAGGACACCGGATCGCTCACCTTTCCCACGACCACGGTGCGCGACGTCGAGGCGCTCGCCTTTTGCATGAGGCAGGGCGCCAATCAGCAGGTGATCGAGCGGTTCCTGCACAACCCGCTGAGCGCCCCCCAGCGCGAGCTGCTGCTGCGCGTGCTCGAGCGCGCCCGGCCGGTCGAGGCCGGCGGCCTCGATGTACTGGTCGTGGCGCTTGCCGGAGACCAGTACGTCGAGGGCGTGAGCCTCGTCGTGCACAAGGCCATGGATGTGACCAATTGCGACGCGCTCGCGCTCCTGGTCGAGATGGAGCAGCGCATCTTCGTCACCGCGCGCAGCCGGGTGGCGGCGCTCGACATGGCGCAGGTGCTGAAAGCGGTGGGCGGCGGCGGTCACGCCGCCGCCGCCTCGGCGATCGTCAAGGGTCTGTCGCTCGCGATGGCGCGGCGCCGGGTGGTCGCCGCTCTCAGGCGCGTCCGCGCGGCGGCTCCGACGGCCGCCAGCCTCATGTCACAGCCGGTCCACTGGGTGACGGTCGACACGACCGTCGACAGCGCCCGTATCACCTGCGAACGTCACGGCTACGGCGGCCTGTCGGTGGCCGACGGCGACCGCCTCGTGGGCGCGGTCTCGCGGCGCGATCTCGACCGGGCGGTGCGGCACAAGCTCGGTCACGCGCCGGTGAAGGCCGTGATGATGACGACCACCACGACCGTGCCGGCCACGACGGCGCTCGACCAGGTCACGAACGTCCTGGCGCGCGACCCGGTGGGCCGCGTGCCGGTCGTGCGCGGCGATGTCCATGGACCGGTGTCGGTGGCGGACGTGATCGGCGTCGTCACGCGCAGCGACGTCCTGCGGGCGCTGCACCCCGCGGCCGCGCCCGAAGGCGGGCACGGGGGCACCTCGCTGGCCGGCCACCTCGCTCGCCTGGGCCTCGACGACGTCTTCGTCGAGGTGCAGGCCGTGGCGGCGGCCTACCGGGGCGCCTACCTGGTCGGCGGCGCGGTGCGCGACCTGCTGCTCGAGGAGGCCGTCTCCGACATCGACATCGCGGTCGAGGGCGACGGCATCGAGTTCGCCCGCGAGCTCGGCGAGCGGCTGCACGGCCGCGTGCGCGCCCACGACAAGTTCCAGACGGCGGTGGTCGTGGTCGAGCGCCCCGGCGCGGGGCGGCGGGCGGCGCTGCGCGTCGACGTGGCCTCGACGCGGACCGAGTTCTACGACTACCCGGCGGCCCTGCCCAAGGTCGAGCACGCCACCATCCGCGGCGACCTCTCGCGGCGCGACTTCTCGATCAACGCCATGGCCGTCTCGCTCAACCCGCGCGACTTCGGCACGCTGCTCGACTTCTTCGGCGGGCTCGACGACCTGCGTCACGAGCGCATCCGCGTGCTGCACAACCTGAGCTTCATCGAAGACCCGACCCGCATCTTCCGGGCCGTGCGCTACGAGGACCGGTACGGCTTTCGCATGGACCGTCACACGGTGGCGCTGGCGCGTGCCTGCGCCGAGATGGACCTGATCGGCGATCTCTCGTCGGCGCGGCTGCGCGACGAGCTCGTGCTGCTCCTCGACGAGCCGCGTATCTCCTCGACGCTGGGACGCCTCAAGGACCTGGGCCTGCAGCACGCGCTGCACCCGCGCCTGGCCCTCGACGACCGCAGTGACGAGCTCATCGCCGCCGTCGACGAGATCCGCCGGCGGCTCGACCTGGCGAGTGAGGTGCCCGCCTGGCGGACGCGGCTCGTCGTGACCCTGCGTGACCTCGAGCCCGAGGAGCTCGACGACTGGGTCGCGCGCATGAAGTTCCGCCGCCGCGACGCGAAGGTCCTGGTGCGGGCCTGGCTCGTGGGCACCCGCCTGGCGCGGCGCCTCGAGCGACCCATGAGCGAGGCCGATCTCTACGAGATCGCGCACGGCGAGCCGCTCGAGGCGGTGCTGGTCGGCATGGCCGTGGCCGGAGATGGCCCGGCGGCGGCGCGTCTGGAGCACTTCCTGGTCGCGTCGCGGCGCGTCCGCCTCGCGGTCACCGGGCGCGATCTGCTGGAGCTCGGGTATCGCCAGTCGGCCGACCTGGGTGAGGTGCTGCGAACCCTGCTGCGCCTCAAGCTCGACGGCAAGATCTCGGGACGGCGCGAGGAGCTGGCCGCGGCGCGCAGCCTGCACGAGGCCGACCGGCGAGCGCCGGCCCGGTGAGCCGCGCCCATCATGCCGGGCACGAGTTCCGCGGCCCGAACGGCCCGATCGATCCCGGCCTCGTGCGCCACGACACCGGCGGGCCGGTGTGGTACGAGGCTCGCGGCGCGGGCTGGAAGGCCGCCTTCTCGACCAGGCTGGGCGGCGTCTCAGCGCCGCCCTACGACTCACTGAACCTCGGCCTCACGACCGCCGACGACCCCAAGGCGGTACGGCGCAACCGATCCGCCTTTGCCGCCGCCGCCGGCGTGTCGGGCCGCGACCTCGTCGTGCCCGGACAGGTCCACGGCGTCACCGTGGCCGAGGTGGGAAACGGGGAGCGGGGCCGCGGCGCGCTCGACCGCGCCGGCGTGGTCGCCGAGACCGACGGCCTGCTCACCCGTGAACCGGGGCTGCCGCTCTTCGTGAGCTTCGCCGATTGCGTGCCCGTGCTGCTGGTCGCGGGAAGCCCGGCGCGCGCGCTCGCCCTGGTGCACGCCGGCTGGCGGGGCATGGCGGCGGGCATCGTCGCCGAGGCGGCGCGGGCGCTCGGCGCCTACGGCGCCGCCCGCGCCGCCGTCATCGGTCCGAGCATCGGACCCTGCTGCTTCGCCGTCTCGGCCGACGTCGGCGAACGCTTCGAGGCGACCTTCCCGGGTACCTGGCGCGACGGGCACGTCGACCTCTGGGAGGCGGCGCGGCAGGAGCTGGCAGCCGCCGGCCTCGCGCCGGGCGCCATCCTCACGAGCGGGCTGTGCACCTGTCACGACCTCCAGTTCTTCTCACACCGCCGCGAGCGCGGCGTCACCGGCAGGCAGGCGGCCATCGCCTGGATGACAGGAGGGAGCGCGTGAAGCAGTTCAGCGGCACCGCCGAGCAGGTGCGGCAACGGTTCGCCGAGGTGCGCGAGCGAGTCGACCAGGCCGCCCGCGAGGCGGGGAGGACCCCCGGCGAGGTCGAGATCCTGGTCGCCACCAAGTACGTCGCCGCCGACGACATGGGCGTTCTGGCCGAGGCCGGGATCGCCCTCGTGGGCGAGAACCGCGCGCAGGACCTGGCCGTCAAGCACGAACGCTTCGCCGGCGACTTCACGTTCGACTTCATCGGTCACTTGCAGAGCCGCAAGGTCAAGGTCGTGCTGCCCCTCGTGCGCCTCATCCACTCGGTCTCGACGAAGAGCGTCGTAGAGGAACTGCAGGCCCGCGCGCAGAACCCCACAGAGGTGCTGCTCGAGGTGAACATCGCCGCGGAGGAATCGAAGTCGGGCGTCGCGCTCGATCAGGTCGAGAGCTTCCTCGACGAGGCGGCGGCGTGCGACAAGGTGTCGTTTGCCGGCCTCATGTGCATGCCGCCGCTCATGCCCGACCCGCGGCACGCGGCGCCGTACTTCGCGCAGGCCAGACGTCTGGCGGCCGACCTTTCGGCCCACTGGGCCGGAAGATATACTTTCGCGCAGTTGTCGATGGGCACGAGTGTCGATTACGAGGTGGCGGTGCGAGAGGGTGCGACGATCGTCCGCGTCGGAAGCGTGCTCTTCTGACGTCCGGACCGGGAGGAACGATGGGCCTAGGCGATAGCTGGCACAAGGTGATGGTCTACTTCGGCATTTCCGACGACGAGGAGTACGACGACGAAGAGACGCTCGCCCCGCCCGAGGAGCTCGAGCGTTCCTACCAGGACCGGCCGAACGTGCGCAAGCTCTCCCGCGGCTCTCGCGGTCGGCAGGCCGACTACGACGACATCTTCGCCGACGAGCCGCCCGCGCGACAGCAGCGGGCCGGCGTCGTGCGCCCCATCGAGGCGCCGCGGCCGCAGCGCGTCGAGGTGCATCTCGTGATCCCCAAGAACTTCAACGACGCCCAGCAGATCGCCGACAAGTTCAAGGTCGACATCCCGGTCATCGTCAATCTCCAGGGTTCCGACACCGACCTCTCCAAGCGCCTCATCGACTTCGCGAGCGGGCTCACCTACGCCCTCGACGGCGGCATGCAGCGGGTGGCCGACAAGGTCTTCCTGCTCACGCCGCGCAACGTCGAGGTGTCGGCCGAGGAGCGCGCCCGGCTGATCGAGAAGGGCTTCTTCAATCAGTTTTGACATGAACGCAGGGCTTCTCGGCGCCGGGCACATCGCTCGCGCCCTCGCTGAGGGCTGGCGCCGGGCTTCGGGCGAGTACAGCCCGTTGCTGCACGTCTACGATCCTCGAGCCTCAAGCAGCGCGGCTCTCGGCGCTGAGTACGGCGCGCGTGTGTGCGGCTCGCCGGCCGAGCTCGTGGCGGCCTGCGACGTCGTGATCCTCGCCATGCGGCCGTCCGACGTCGCGGCGGCCCTCGGCGAGGTGGCGCCGGTCCTCGAAGGGCGCGCCCTGGTCTCGCTGGCCGCAGCGGTGCCGCTCGACGACCTGCGCGGCGGCCTCGCGCCCGGCGCCGCGGTAGCGCGCGTCATGCCCAACGTCGCCGCCGCCATCGGTCGTGGCGTCTTTCTGTTCGTCGTCGGCACGCTGAGGGCCGACCAGGTGGCCGCGGTGCGCGACCTGTTCGAGCTTTCGGGAACTGTGGTACAGGTGCCGGAGAGCCTGTTCGACGCGGCCACGGCCGTGGCGGGCTGCGGGCCGGGCTTCACGGCGCTGTTCATCGAGGCGCTGGCCGAGGCCGGCGTGGCGCACGGGCTCGACGAGACGATGGCCCGCGAGCTTGCGATCGCGGCCGTCGCCGGCTCGGCCGACCTCGTAGCTCGCGAGGGCGATCCGGTGGCGGTGCGCACGGCGATCGCGACGCCCGGGGGCATGACGGCCGAGGGGGTCGACGTGCTCGAGGCACGGGGAACGAGAGAAGCGCTCACGGCGGCGGTAGGCGCCGCGATCGCACGGGCGAGGCGTACGCCGTGATCTTCCTCGCAGATGTCGTCGGGTGGGCTTTCACGCTCTACTCGCTCGCGATCTTCGCGCGCATCATCCTGAGCTGGGTGCCGCTGCGCTCCGGCACCTTTGCCTACCGGCTGTACAGTATCCTGTACGATGCGACCGAGCCGTACCTGCGCGTCTTTCGCCGGTACCTGCCGCTCGTGCGGCTCGGAAACGCCGCCCTGGACCTGAGCCCGCTGGTCGGTCTCGTGGTCCTGGTCGTCGTCCGATCCATCGTCATCGCCGTCATTCTGAACCTGTAGACCGCGCCGAGACTGGAGGCCCGATGAAGCTCACACCGCTCGACATCCGGCATAAGGAGTTCAAGCGCGGCATGCGCGGGTACGTCGACGGCGAGGTCGACGAGTTCCTCGACGAGATCGCCGACGAGTTCGAGCGTCTCTTCAAGGAGAACATCGAGCTCTCCGAGCGCGGCGAGGCGCTGCAAGAGAAGCTCGACCAGTATCGCAACCTCGAAGAGACGCTGCAGAACACGCTGGTCGCCGCCCAGCGCAGCGCCGAGGAGCTCAAGGCCAACGCCCAGAAAGAGGCCCAGCTCATGCTGAGCGAGGCCGAGCTCAAGGCGCGGCAGATGGTCAATCAGTCCTACGCCGACAAGCAGACGGTCGAGAAGCAGATCGTCGTGCTCAAGAGCTCCGAAGAAGACTTCCGCTTCAAGTTCCGCTCGCTGCTCGAGGGGTACCAGAAGCAGCTCGCCGAGGCCGACGCGGCCTCGAGGAAGGCGGCCCAGTTCGCCGGCCAGGGCGACCAGATCAAAGACGCGATGGCGCGCGACGCCGCCGCACGGCCGGGCGTCCCGCCGGCGCCTGCCGCCAGGCCGGCGACGCCACCGCCTCCGGCGGCGGCATCGGCGCCGCGACCGGCGCCGGTCACTCCGCCGCCGGTCGCCGCGACCCCCAGGCCCGCGCCGGCCGCGCCCCCGGTGCCGGCTCGCGCCGCGGAGCGCGAGGCCGATCATACGAGCGCGTCGGAGCGCGAAGCCGATCGCGAGCACGCGCCCGAACGCCCAGCCGAGAGCGAGCGCGTGCCGGAGCGCGCAGCCGAGAGCGAGCGCGTGCCCGAACCCGAGGCCGATCATCGCGCGACCCCCGACGCCCCGACTCCGCCACCCGACAGGGAGCGCGGCGGCAGCGACCCGCGGGCGCCGTTCCTGGGCGACGCCGACGACCTGCTCTCCGACGTCGACAGCGAGGTCGACGACAACGCCTTCAAGTGGTGAGCCGGGGCCGTTGCGCCCCCACGCCGACGGCGTGCGCCTCGCCGTCTGGGTCACACCCGGCCGGCGCGTGTCCGAGGTCGCCGGCGTGGCCGGTGGCGAGCTGCGCGTGCGCGTCGCCGCTCCGCCGGCCGACGGCCGCGCCAACCGCGAGCTCTCCCGGTTCCTCGCCGAGACGCTCGGCGTGCCACGGAGCGCCGTGACGATCGTCTCCGGCGCAGGCGCGCGTCATAAGGTCGTCCAGGCTTGCGGCATCGCGCCGGCCGAGGCGCGACGCCGCCTTGGGCTCAGTGCCGACGGGCCGTCGCCGGGCGCCCCGCCGCGCGGTCCACACACCCGATGAAGCACGTCCGCATCGTGGCGGCCCTCGTCGCGGTGGCGGTCACCGCCCTCGACCAGCTCGCCGGCTGGCTCGTGCGCCGCGAGGCCGACCACCTGCCGTGGACGCTGGGCCGCGAGCTCGCCATCCGCCTGTCGCACAATACCGGCATCTCCTTCAGCCGCCTGTCGCACAGCGGTGACTGGCTGCGCGTCCTGATCGCCCTGGTGTGCGTCGGTCTGGCGGTGGCGATCTGGCGGGCCCCTGCGCGGTTCGCCGTGCCGCTGGCCTTCGTCCTTGGGGGCGCGGCCGGCAACCTGATCGACCGCTTGCGCTTCGGCTACGTGCTCGATTACGTCGGGGTCGGTCCCTGGCCGACCTTCAACGTGGGCGACGTGGCGATCGTGGTCGGCGCGGCGCTGGTCGCGCTCGTGGTCCTGCGCCCTGCTCCGCGACACGCGGGCGAGGCCTGAGGCGGCCGCCATGCCCGGCTTCGTCGCCGGCGAGACCGAGGCCGGCCTGCGCCTCGATATCGTGCTGGCGCGGCGGCTCGGCACGAGCCGAGCCGCCGCGCAACGCCTGATCGATTCGGGCGTGGTCACGCTCGACGGACGCCCCGCGGCCAGGGCGCACGTGCTGCGCGCCGGCGAGGCGCTCGTCTACGAGCCGCCGGTGGTCGCCCCCACACCCCTGGTCGCCGAGGCGGTGCCGTATCGCCTCGTCTACGAAGACGAGGCGCTGCTGGTCGTCGACAAGCCCGCGGGCGTGGTCGTGCATCCGGCGCCCGGCAACGAGCACGGCACGCTGGTGCAGGGGCTGCTTGGTCACGGCATCGCCGGTGGTCACCAGGAGCGGCCGGGCATCGTGCACCGCCTCGACCGCGACACCTCGGGCCTGCTCATCGTGGCCCGCAGCCCCGAGGCACATCGCCGCCTGGTCGAGCAGATGGCGCGTCGCGAGATCGGGCGCCGCTACGCGGCGCTCGTCGTCGGCGCGCTGCCCCACGACACCGGCACCATCGACGCGCCGCTGGGCCGTCACCCCCGCGACCGCAAGCGCATCTCGGTCCACACGACGCGGCCGCGGCGCGCGGTCACCCACTTCACCGTGCGCGATCGCCTCCCCGGCTACACGCTGCTCGAGGTGCGGCTCGAGACCGGGCGCACGCACCAGATCCGTGTGCACTTCGCCGCGCTGGGTCATCCCGTGGCCGGCGACGTGGTCTACGGCCCCGCGGTGCGGCCGGCCGGCCTCGCGCGGCAGTTCCTGCACGCCGGGCACCTCGAGTTCGCCCATCCGCTGAGCGGCGCGACGCTGGCCTTTGACGCGCCCTTGCCCGACGACCTCGCCGGCTTCCTGGCCGGTCTTGCCGACGCGCCGCAGGGCCATCGGACGCTGCGTGGAAGGGAAGGGCCCCGGCCGCCCGGGGCCAGATGACGGTCCTTGACCACGGAGACGCCGCGGGCTACAGTCTGGGAAACCTTTAAGTCCAGGTCCTGTGAGACCGGAAAGGGGTGCCTCATGACGCACCAGATACGCAGCGCCGCCGCCCACCACGGGGCGGTGTTTTTTTATGTCTGACGCCGGCGATCGGGTGGTCATGACGGGCGAGCAGCTCTCGCGCACCGTCACGCGCATGGCCCACGAGATCCTCGAGAAGAACACCGGCGACGAGCGCCTCGCCGTCGTCGGCATCCACACCCGCGGGGCGTACCTGGCCGGCCGTCTCCACGCCATCCTCTCCGACATCGCCGGGCGTGACGTGCCCCTCGGCGATCTCGACATCTCCTTCTATCGCGACGATGTCGCCGCCCGCGGCGCCTACGGCGTCGTGCCCGCGACGCCCAACCCGATCGTCAAGAGCACCGATCTCGACTTCGAGGTCGACGGCGCGACCGTGGTGCTGGTCGACGATGTCCTCTACACCGGGCGCACGATCAGGGCGGCGATCGACGCGCTGTTCGACTACGGCCGCCCGGGCCGCGTGCAGCTTGCCGTCCTCGTCGACAGGGGTCATCGCGAGCTGCCGATCAGGCCCGACTACATCGGCAAGAACCTGCCGACCGCCCCGCGCGAGCGCATCCACGTGCGTCTCGCCGAGGTCGACGGCAGCGACGAGGTCGTGCTGGTGAGCCCGGCCGGAGAGGACTGACGGGATGGCCAAGCGCGACCTGCTGTCGATCGACGATCTCTCGCGCGCCGACGCCGAGCTCATCCTCGAGACGGCCGAGAGCTTCCTGCCCGTGCTGCAGCGCGACATCAAGAAGGTGCCGACCCTGCGCGGGCGCACCATCATCAACATGTTCTACGAGTCCTCGACCCGCACCCTGACGAGCTTCGAGCTCGCGGCCAAGCGCCTCTCGGCCGACACGATGAACGTGCGCGCCTCGGGGTCGGCCGTCGACAAGGGTGAGTCGCTCAAGGACACCATCCTCACCCTGTCGGCCTACCAGCCCGACATCATCGTCATGCGCCACCCGCAGATCGGGGCCTGCCGCCTGGCCAGCAGCTACACACGGGCGAGCGTGATCAACGCCGGCGACGGCAAGTTCCAGCATCCCTCCCAGTGCCTGCTCGACCTCTTCACCATGCGCCAGGCGCTGGGGCGCGAGCTCGACGGCCTCAAGGTCTGGATCGTCGGCGACATCCTGCACAGCCGCGTGGCCCGCAGCGACATCGCCGGTTTTCAGCTCCTCGGCATGGACGTCACGGTGGCGGGACCGCCGGCCCTCATGCCACGCGAGATCGAGTCGCTCGGCGTGACCGTCGAGCACACGCTCGACCGCCTGGCCGAGGCCGACGTCGTCTACCTGCTGCGCATGCAGATGGAGCGCATGGCCGAGGGCGCCAACTTCATCCCCTCGCTGCGCGAGTACTCGGCGCTCTACGGCATGACGCTCGAGCGCCTGCGCCCCGGTCAGAAGGTCATGCACCCCGGCCCGATCAACCGCGGCATCGAGATCAGCCCCGCGGTCGCCGATCACCCCGACACGCTCATCCTCGAGCAGGTCGAAAGCGGCCTCGCGGTGCGCATGGCGATCCTCTACCGCACCATCGCCGGCTACGACGAACGGCCGGCCGACGAGAGGGGCGCGGCATGACGGTGCGCACCTGGTGCAGGGGAGGGGCCGGCGCCGAGCTGCTGCTGCGCGGCGCTCGCGCGGTCGACCCGCTGGCCGGCCTCGATCAGGCGGTCGACGTGCTCGTGCGCAAGGGCCGCATCGCCGAGATCGGCGACCGGCTCGAGGCGCCGGCGCGGGTGCGCGTCGTCGAGGCCGAGGGTGAGCTGCTGCTGCCCGGCTTCGTCGACCTGCACACGCACCTGCGCACCCCGGGCCGAGAGGACGAGGAAGACCTGGGCTCGGCCTCGGCAGCGGCGGCCGCGGGCGGCTACGTGGCCGTCTTCGGCATGGCCAACACCGACCCGGTGGTCGATTCGGCGGCGGTCCTCGAGGGCCTCTCGCGCCAGGCGAGTGCCGAGGCGACCGTGCCCACCGGCTTCTACGCCGCCATGAGCCGCGAGCTCGCCGGGCGCCAGCTCACCGAGATGCACGAGCTCGCCCAGGCGGGCGCCGTGGGCTTCAGCGACGACGGTGTGCCGGTCGCGACCGCACAGCTCCTGCGCCGCGCCCTGCAGTACGCCAAGGTCACCGACCGCTACGTGGCCATCCACGCCCAGGACGACTCGCTCATGGGCGCCGGGGTCATGCACGAAGGGGCCGTCTCGGCCAAGCTCGGCCTGGGCGGGATCCCCGCCATCGCCGAGAGCGCCGACGTCGCCCGCGCCCTCGAGGTGGCCCGCTACGAGGCCGGGCGCCTCCACCTCTGCCACCTGAGCACAACGCTCGCGCTGGAGCACCTGGCGCGGGCGCGCGACCTGGGGCTGCCCGTGAGCGCAGAGGCGACGCCCCACCACCTGACGCTCACCGACGAGGCCGTCACGAGCCTCGATCCCAACCTCAAGATGAACCCGCCGCTGCGGCCCGAGGCCGATCGTCGCGCGCTGGTCTCTGCGCTGCGCAGCGGCCTCGTCGACTGCGTGGCCACCGACCACGCGCCGCACGCCCAATACGAGAAAGAGGTGCCCTTCGAGGCGGCGCCCTTCGGCACGACGGGCCTCGAGACGGCCTTCGCCGCGCTCTACACGGCGCTCGTGGCCGGCGGGGAGCTCTCGCTCGCCGTCCTCGTCGAGCGCATGAGCCAGGCGCCTGCCCGGCTCGCCGGGCTGCCGGCCCCGACTATCGCCGTGGGCGAGCCGGCCGACCTGTGTCTGGTCGACACGAGCACGCCCTGGCTGGTGAGTGCGGCCGACCTCCACTCGAGATCGAGCAACTCCGCCTGGCTGGGGCGCACCCTGCAGGGAAGGGTGACCTTCACGGTCGCCGCGGGCCGCGTCGCCTTCGACGATCGTGCCTAGCCCCGCGCTGCTCGTGCTCGAGGACGGCGCCGTCTACCGCGGCGAAGCGGTGGCCGGCTCCGGCACCGTCGGCGGCGAGATCGTCTTCAACACGGCCATGACCGGCTACCAGGAGATCGCCACCGATCCCTCGTATTGCGGCCAGATCATCACCTACACCTTTCCACTGAACGGCGACTACGGCGCCGACCCGGCGCGCGACGAATCGGGGCAGGCGCACGCCCGGGCGATCGTCGCCCGCGAGCTCATGAACTACGCCTACAACCGCGCCGCCAGCACGAGCTGGCTCGACTGGCTGAACGCGCACGGCGTGCTCGCCGTCGGCGGGGTCGACACCCGCGCTCTCACGCGGCACATCCGCAGCCAGGGCGCGCTCCGTGCCGTCGTGTCGACCGACGACCCCGACGTGGGCTCCCTGCGCCGGCGGGCGCAGAAGCTGCCGCGCATGGCCGGTCTCGACCTGGCCAGTGTGGTGACCTGCGCCGAGCAGAGCGAGACGGCGGCCGTGGGCGCTCCGGCCGGCGGCGAGCCGCTGCACGTGGTCGCCTTCGACTTCGGCATCAAACGCTCCATCGTGGGCTACTTGACGGCCGCGGGCTGCCGTGTGACGGTCGTGCCGGCCGCCACCGCGGCGCGCGACGTCATGAAGCTCGCTCCCGACGGCGTGTTCCTCTCCAACGGGCCGGGCGACCCGGCGGCGGTGACCTATGCCGTGAAGACGGTGCAGAAGCTGCTCGGCAAGACCCCGCTGTTCGGCATCTGCCTCGGCCACCAGCTGCTGGCCCTGGCGCTCGGCATGACCACCTACAAGCTCAAGTTCGGCCATCGCGGCGCCAACCATCCGGTGAAGGACCTGACCACGGGCGAGATCGAGATCACCACGCAGAACCACGGCTTCGCGGTGCGCGACGACGGCGCCGCCTCTCACGACCCGGCGGCGCGGGTCACGCACGTGAATCTGAACGACGGCACGGTCGAGGGCCTGGCTGCGCCCGAGCGCTACGCCTTCTCGGTGC
>DATIYD010000256.1:0-12511 GCA_035517975.1 Thermoleophilia bacterium
GCCGGTCACGACGGCCTCGCCGGCTACCGTCGAGCCGCCATGCGCGACTACGCGCGGTCGATCGGGGCCTGGCCGCCCGGCGACTGACGGACGCCGCGCGAGGCCGCTAGCCGGCGATCAGGTCGCCGTACTCGGGGTGGCGGGCGATGTAGCCCGCGATGAACGAGCAGGCCGGCACGACGCGCAGCCCCCGGCTGCGGGCGTCGTCGAGCGCGAAGCGAGCCAGCAGGGCGCCGAGGCCACGACCTTCGTAACGTGGCTCGACCTCGGTGTGGGGGATCGTCATGGTCTCGCCGCTCACCCTGTACGTAGCCTGGCCGGCGAGCTCCCCGGACACGAGCAGCTCGTAGCGCCCGGCGTCGGCGTTGTCACGCACGACGATCTCCTCGTCGCCCGTCACGTCTCGCAGCCCGCGATCTCACGCAGGTCGGCGCGCAGCCGTTCGACCCGGTCGGCATCGAGGCGTTCGCCGAGCTGCTCCATCAGGCCGGCGACGAAGACCGGAGCGGCGCTGTCGAGAGTGCTCACGCCGTCGTCGGTGAGCCCGGCCCAGACCACCCGCCGGTCGGTCGGGCACGCCGCTCGCAGCACCAGACCGCGTTCCTGCAGCCGGTCGATCAGGCGCGTCACGCCGCTCTTGCTGAGTCGCAGCGCCTCGCTCACGTCGATCATGCGCAGGCGGCCCTCCGGCGCGGCGGCCAGCAGCATCAGCACTTCGACCTCTTCAGGAGCGAGGCCGGAGCCGTCGTCGAGCGCGCGTACGAGGCCGGCCCGTACACGGTCGGTCGCCTGAGTCAGCTCGCTCCACAGGGCGAGCAGCGCCTGCTCGCGGTCAGCGGCCGCTATGTCGCTCTTCGTGCCCATACTCTCGAGTCTACCCCGTTTGAGGACAAGCACTACCGGTCAGAATACTTCCTGATGAAACTATTGCGCGTCGAACTGCTACAGGGCGGCGCGAACCGCGGCGAGAGGCGAGACGATGACCGAGACCAAAGAGAGAAGCACGCTGGTACCGAACCGCGAGTTCGCGGTCCCGGCAGGTCGTGAGCGCCTGGAGCGCGCGGCCGCCGCGCTGCAGGCGAACGGCATCGAGGCTGTCGTGGCCGGCGACCTGGAGCAGGCCAAGCGGCTCGTCCTCGAACGGCTGCCCGAGGGCGCCGAGGTCCACGAGGGCGCCTCGGTCACGATGGAGACCCTCGGCGTGACCGCCGAGATCGAGCGATCAGGTCGTTACGACGCCGTGCGGCCGCGCATCTGGGCCATGGACCGGGAGACGCAGATGCGTGAGATGCGCAAGCTCGGAGCCGGACCCGACTACGTCACCGGCAGCGCCCACGCCGTGACCGAGGACGGCCACCTGGTGTTCGCCTCGAAGACGGGCAGCCAGCTCGCCGCGTACGCCTACGGCGCCGGGCACGTCGTGCTCGCCGCGGGTTCGCAGAAGATCGTGCGCGACGTCGACGAGGGCCTGCGACGCATCCGCGAGTACGTGTATCCCCTCGAGGATCAGCACATGCTCGACCTCTACGGCATGCACAGCGTCATGAACAAGCTCCTCGTCGTCATGGCCGAGGAGGCGCCCCGGATCAGCATCGTGCTCATCGACCAGCCCGTCGGGTTCTAGAAGCGAGACGGCGGCGACACGCTCCCGCGACCGGCCGCGGACACGGCGAGCGACGAGCTCTCACCATCAGCGAAAGGACAGCGCCATGAAGATCGCCATCATCGGGGCAGGTAACGTCGGGAAGGCGCTCGCGGGATCGTTCGCGCGCGCCGGCCACGAGGTCACCCTGAGCTCCGCGCACCCCGACACCGCTCGTGCCGTCGCGGCCGAGGCCGGTGTCAAGGCTGCCGCCGGCAACCGCGAAGCCGCCTCCGACGCCGACCTGATCGTCCTGGCGGTGCCGTACGGCGCCCTGGCGGATGTGGTCGACGAGGTCGGCGATCGGCTCACCGGCAAGGTCGTGATCGACGCCACCAACCCGCTCCGGCCCGACCACCAGGGCCTCGCGGTCGAGGGCACCTCGGCCGCCGAGCAGGTGCAGGCGCGCGCGAAGGGCGCCCGTGTGGTGAAGGCCTTCAACTCGGTCCTGGCCGCCCGCCAGACCGATCCCACGATCGACGGCACCCAGCTCGACGGCTTCGTCGCCGGCGACGACCCGGAGGCCAAGCGGGTCGTGCTCGACCTCGTGCGCGACATCGGCCTCAATCCGATCGACGCCGGTCCACTCGAAGTGGCCCGCGCCCTCGAGGCGCTGGCGCTGCTCAACATCATGCTGCAGCTGCGCACCAACGGCTCGTGGCAGACCGGCTGGAAGCTGGTCGGTCCGCTGACCGCCTAGCTCGTCCGGCGCCGGCGCCCGGCGATCGCCTGGGCGTGGTTGAGCGCGGCGACGAACGCGACCCCGCCCAGCGTGTTGCCGAGCAGGGTCGGCAGCGCAAAATGGCCCAGCCAGGTGACCCAGGCGAGGCGGCCGGTCGTCACGAGAAAGAGGGTCTCGACCGACCCGGCGACGATGTGGCTCAGGTTGGCGAGGCCGACGAGGTACGTCAGCACGGCGATCACGGCGACGCGCGCGCTGCCCGCTACCGGCTGCAGCCAGACCACGGTGGCCACGATCCAGCCGGCGAACACGCCGCGTACGACCGTGCCCCCGAAATCGGGGCTGACAGCCGCGTAGCCGAGCTGGGCGAACTGCTGTTTGACGACGGGACCGTAGGCGTCGGTGGCGCCCAGGATCCAGGCGAAGAGCAGGGCCCCGGCGAGGTTGGCCACCAGCACCACGGTCCAGAACTGCAGCACGCGCCAGAAGACCGCGGACGAGCGTCGCGAGAGCAGCGGCAGCACGACGGTCACGGTGGTCTCGGTGAACAGCTGCTGGCGCCCCAGGATGACGATGAGAAACCCGACCGGGTAGCCGAGCTTGATGACGAGCGGCGCCCACTGCGCGGCCGGCAGGTACGCGTTGAGCAGGCCTTCCGCGACGAACGAGAAGCCCATCGAGAGGCCCGCCGCGAGACCCGAGAAGGCGACCGCCTCGAGCGGCCGGCGCAGCTCTTCCTCGCCTTCGAGCCTGATCGCCTCGTGCACCACGAGCGCGCTCACCGCCGCGCGCCGGCGTGCCTCCAGAAGCTCGTCCGACGCGTCGACAGACCCTGCCGGCGACCCAGCGCCGGCGACCGGCTCGTTGTGCAGCGGGGCGGCCATGCTGCCACGATTCCCTGCGCGGGCCGGCGCCGGGCGACGTGCCGTTGGTCCTAGAGAGCTCCGCGCGCTGTTTCGCGCCGCGCCGTCGGTGGAAGGGTCGCAGATGTCAGGGGGGCGGTCGCGACCGTCCGACGGTGAAGGGAGTGGCTCATGGCAACGCCCATGCCAAGACCGGTCAGAGCCTCGGTCGGCTTCGAACCGCAGACCCCGCGCCTGATAAGCGGCCTCTCGATCGAACCCAGCCCACGCCGGGTCCGCGCCTTCTTCGGCGGCGTGCCCGTCGCCGACACCACGCGGGCCCTGCTCGCCTTCGAGCCACGTCGCATGCCCGTCTACTGGTTCCCGCGCAAGGACGTGCACGCCGATCTCCTGCGCCCGTCGGGGCGCGACGAGAAGGCGCGACCGGTGATCGAGCGCTGGACCCTGCAGGTCGGCGAGCGGGTGTCCGAGAGAGCTGCCTGGAGCTATCCCGATCCCGGCCCCGAGCACGCCCCCCTCGGAGACCACATCGCGTTCTTCTGGGACAAGCTCGACGCCTGGTTCGAAGAGGACGACGAGGTGTTCGTGCATCCCCGCGACCCGTACCACCGGGTCGACGTGCTGCGCAGCTCCCGCAGGGTGCGCGTCGAGGTCGAGGGGCAGGTCGTGGCCGAGACCGACCGGCCCTGCCTGCTGTTCGAGACGGGGTTGCCGGTGCGCTACTACATCCCCAAGCTCGACGTGCGCCTGGAGCTCCTCGAGCCCTCCGACAAGATCACGCGCAGTCCCTACAAGGGCGTCGCGACGTACTGGTCCCTGCGTCTGAACGGACGGCTCTTCGAGGATCTCGTCTGGAGCTACCCGCAGCCCATCGCGGAGTGTCCCAAGATCGAGGACCTGCTCTGTTTCTGGAACGAGCGCACCGACACGATCGTCGACGGCGAGCTGCAGGAGCGGCCGGTCACGCCCTGGTCCTAGGACCCCGGGCCCGTCGCGGCGGCGGCGGAAGAGCGCACGTGTGCTGCAGCGGCGGAACGGCGCACCTGTGCGGCCTCGGCGTCGAGCAGCCAACGTTTGATCGCAAGGCCGCCGAGGCCAAAGCCCCGCAGCTCTCCGCCGGCGCCGATCACCCGATGGCAGGGCACGACCAGGGGCAGCGGGTTACGCCCGCAGGCGGCGCCCACGGCCCGCGCCGCGTGCGGCTTGCCGATCGAACGCGCCAGCTCCGAGTACGTCGTGGTCTGCCCGTAGCCGATGCCGGCCAGCGCCCGCCACACGGTCACCTGAAACGGCGTGCCGGCGACGGCGGTCGGCAGCTCGAACGCCTGCCGCCGCCCGGCGAAGTACTCGGCAAGTTGCCGCTGCGCCTCCGCGAGCACGCCGTCGGCCGGGCCGGTCGGCGCCGGCTTATGAGCCGGGTCCGGGTCGCGGGGCAGTCTGGTCGGCGCTGGGTTGTGAGCCGGGTCGCGGTCCGGCTTGGCCGGCCCGACGAGACGGATCTCGCAGATCGACCCCGCCCGCGCCGCGAGCTCGAGCTCGCCGATCGGACTGTTCATCGTGACCGTCGTTGCGACGGTCGCCGTGTCGAGGGACATCGTCTCCTCCGTGGTCGCCTCTCGTTCCATGATGTCGATGATGCCACCGCGAGCGGCCTATGCTGGCGGTTTTCGGCCACGGCCGGCGGCGCGTGGGCGGCCTGGCCGAAAACCGCTACTCGGCCGCCGGCGAGGCGGGTACAGTGCCGCCATGCTGCCCGATTTCGAGATCGCCTATCGCACCCTGCAGAGCCGCGACGCGCGCTTCGACGGCTGGTTCTTCGTCGCCGTCACGACGACCGGCATCTACTGCCGGCCGAGCTGCCCGGCCATGACGCCGCACCGCGACCACGTGCGCATCTACCCGACGGCGGCGGCGGCTCAGGCGGCCGGCTTTCGCGCCTGCCTGCGTTGCCGGCCCGACGCCGTGCCGGGTTCGCCGCAATGGAACCTGCGTTCCGACGTGGCCGGACGCGCTATGCGCCTGATCGCCGACGGCGTGGTCGACCGCGAGGGCGTCGACGGGCTTGCCCGGCGCCTTGCCTACAGCCCGCGTCACCTGCGCCGCGTGCTGATCGAGGAGCTCGGCGCGGGTCCGCTCGACCTCGCCCGGGCACAGCGCGCCCATACCGCGCGGCTGCTGATCGAGACGACCGCGGTGCCCTTCAACGAGGTCGCCTTCGCGGCCGGGTTCTCGAGCCTGCGCCAGTTCAACGACACGGTGCGCACGGTCTACGCGCTGACGCCCACCGAGATCCGGCGGCGGGCGCGCGGGCGCCGGCACGCCGGCGGGCGCGCGCCCGCCGCCCCGCTCGAGCCCGGCAGCCTGCCGCTGCGCCTGCCCCGCCGCGAACCCTTCGATGCCGCCGGCCTGCTGCGGTTCCTCGCGGCCCGCGCCGTGCCCGGCCTCGAAGAGGTCTCCGGCGAGACCTACCGGCGCACCCTGCTGCTGCCTCACGGCGACGGAGTGGCGGAGCTCACGCCGCGCGCCGACCATGTCGAGTGCCGCCTGCGCCTGGCCGACCTGCGCGACCTCGCCACGGCGGTCGGTCGCTGCCGGGCGCTCCTCGACCTGGACGCCGACCCGCGGGCCGTCGACGACGCGCTTGCGCGCGATCCGCTGCTTGCCCCGCTCGTCGCCGCCGCGCCCGGCCGGCGTGTGCCCGGTACGGTCGACGGCGCCGAGCTCGCCGTGCGCACCGTCGTCGGCCAGCAGGTCTCGGTCGCCGGTGCGCGGCGCGTGGTCGCGCGCCTGGCCGCGTCGCTCGGCCGGCCGCTGGCCCAGCCGAGCGGCACGTTGAGCGTGGTGTTTCCCACGACGGCGGCCCTGGCCGACGCTGATCCGGCTCTGCTGCCGCTGACCGAAGCGCGGCGGCGCACCGTACTGGCACTGGCCCGCGAGATCGACGACGGACGGCTCGTGGTGAGCGGCACCGCCGACCGCGACGAGCTGCGGGCGCGGCTGCTTGCGACCCCCGGCATCGGCGAGTGGACCGTCGAGTGCATCCTCATGCGGCTCGGCGACACCGACGCGTTTCCGGCCACCGACCTGGGTGTGCGGCGCGCCCTGCGGGGCCTCGCTCTGCCCGACAACGCCGCGGCGGCGGGCCGGCGGGCCGAACCATGGCGACCGTGGCGCGCCTACGCCGTGCAGCACCTCTGGGCGATGGACTCCTAGGCCGCGGCCGCCTGGGCCATGGTGGTCGCAAGACCGTCGCGCCACGAGCGAAAACACGGCTCGAAGCCGAGCAGGGCCTTGGCCTTGGCATTGGCCGCGCCCGGGCGCTGGGTGGCGCGATAGATGAAGGCCTCGCGGCCGAGCACCCGCACCACGAAGGCCGGCACGCGACGTGGCGCCGGCGCCCCCAGGAGCGACGCGTAGTACGGCACCCACTCGAACTGCGGCGCGGGATCGTCGTCGCAGATGTTGTAGACGCCGGTGCGGCTGGTCAGCGTGAGCAGCGTGGCCGCGGCGGCGTCGTCGACGTAGACGAACGAGGTGAGGCCGGCGCCGTCACCGACGACGGGGAGGTGCCGGCGACGCACGAGCGCGGCGAGCGAGCCATCGCTCGCGTAGGCGGTGCCCGGACCGTAGAAGGCGCCGTATCGCAGGGCGACGCCCTCGATGCCCGGCGTGGCGAGCACGGTCTTCTCGAGAGCACGCACCGCCTCGGCGTTGCGCCGCCGCCAGGCCGGCGCCTGGGGCTCCAGATCGAGCGGTTCGTCTTCGCCCTTCACGAGCGAGCCGCCGGGCTCGTAGACGTGGGCGTAGCTCTGAGCGACGATGCGGCGCGCGCCCGCGGCGCGCGCCGCGTCGACCAGGTTGCGGGTGCCGACCGTGCGGATGCGCACGTTGCCGTCGAACTGGGTGTCGCCGCTGGGCGCGAGCTCGCGCGGCAGGTCGCTCAGCTCGTCGATCACGACCTCGGGCCTCTCGGCGGCGAGCACGTCGTGCAGGCGGTCGCGGTCGAACACGTCGACCACGGCGCCGCGGCCGCCGCCGCGTGTCAGGCTTGCCGCCCGTTCGGGGGAGCGGCTCAGGCCGACCACGTCGTGACCGGCCGCCGCCAGCAGCGGCAGAAGCCGGCGCCCGATGACGCCCGACGCCCCCGCGAGAACGATCTTCATGCGGCCTCCTTGGGCCAGCCTGCGCGTGTCCTTGCGGTGCCTAGTGTTCCCCGCGGCTACGCCGCGTTCTCCTCGAGACCGCCGATCAGCGCGAGATCGTCGTGCGTGAGCGCGATGCCGGCGGCGGCGAGGTTCTCTTCGAGGTGGGCGACCGAGCCGGTGCCCGGGATCGGCAGCATCGCCGGCGAACGGGCGAGCAGCCAGGCGATGACGATCTGGTAGGGCGTCGCCCGGTGGCGCCGCGCAACGCGCTCGAGGACCTCGTCGTCGAGGTCGCCCGCGCCCATCGGCGCCCAGGGCAGGAACGCGAGTCCTTCGCGGGCGCACAGATCGACCATCGCCTCTGAGCGCCGGTCGAGGGGGTTGTAGCGGTTCTGCACCGAGACGATCGCGGTGACGCCACGGGCCCGGCGCAAGAGGTCGCGGCCGACGTTGGAGACGCCGATATGGCGGATCTTGCCCTCGCCCTTCATGTCGGCCAGCGCGCCGACAGACTCCTCGTAGGGGACGTTCGGATCGGGCCGGTGGAGCTGATAGAGATCGATGCGCTCCAGACGCAGCGCTCGCAAGCTGCCCTCGAGCGCCCGCCGCAGGTGCTCGGGCCGGCCGTCGTGGGGCCAGCCTCCGGCGGGGGAACGCAGCAGTCCGCCCTTGGTGGCGATCACCAGGCCGGGCGGGTAGGGATACAACGCTTCGGCGATCAGCTCCTCGCTCACCCGCGGTCCGTAGCTGTCGGCGGTGTCGATGAGATCGACGCCGAGCTCGAGGGCCCGCTGCAGCACCCGACGGGCCTCGGCCCGGTCGGGCGGGTCGCCCATGATGCCGCGGCCGGTGATGCGCATGGCGCCGAAGCCGAGCCGGTTCACGGTCATGTCGCCGCCGATCGTGATCGTGCCGGCGGCGCTCGCTGGCTGCGACATCTCAGGGCCATCCTTTCGGGTCGGTACGCTGCAGCGTCACCTCTGTATCTGCCCGGGGTGCGCCGGGACGAACGCCCAGCCGTGATCGCGCGCGAACTGATCGAAGGCGATGGCCGGCCGGCCGGTGAGCCTCTCCACGTCGCTCGTGACCGTCGCGAGGCGTCCCGCGCGCATCTCCTCGCCGAACTCGCGCAGGGCGGCGCCCACCACGCTCTCGACCTCGTCGCCTGGCGCCCGGCCGGCGTCTTCGGGCTCGTCGGCGTAGGCGATCGGGCGGCCGGTGACATCCGAAAGGACGGCCGCCATCTCGGCCCCGGTCAGCGCACTCGGTCCGGTCAGGGTGAACACGTCGCCGTCCACCTCGTCGATCAGCGCGGCGGTCGCCGCGGCGGCCACGTCGCGCACGTCGACGCTGCTCATGGCGGCGGCGCCCAGCGGCAGTCGAAAGCGGTCCTGTCCGCGGATGGAGGGTCCGTAGATCGTGACGAAGTTCTGCATGAAGGAGTTCGGCCGCAGGATGGTGCAGGCCAGGCCTGAGCCGGCGACGATCGCCTCAGCCTCGCGATGCCAGCGGCTCAGCGTGTCGCGACCCCTGTCGGCCAGGCACATCGAGTGGCGCACGATGCGCCGCACGCCGCAGGTGCGGGCGGCCGCGACGGCCGCCCGCACCTGCGATGGCGCCTGCGGCGCCTGCGGCGTGAGCAGGTAGAGCGTCTCGACGTCGTCCATGGCCGCGAGCAGCGTGTCGGGTGCCGCGAAATCGAGGACGACGCGGTCGATGTCGAGGTCCTCTTCGGGCACCAGGTCGTCGCGCCGATGCACGCCGGCGCGCACCAGGGCACCGGCGGCGACGAGCATGGCGACGAGCTCGCGACCGACGGTGCCGGCGGCGCCGGTCACCAGCACGCGACCGGAAAGCGCCGGCGCGCTCGCGCCGGCGGCCTCGCGGGGTCCACTCATGGGCGGGTTGTACCCGCCGCGCCCTACCCCTTGGCGAAGAGCGTCGTTCGGCTCAGACGGACGCGCGGCGCGCCCACCCGGCGCAGGCCGGCCGCCTCGGCCAGCGAGACGGTGGCCGCGAAGGCGCCGGCCGAGACGTGGCCCCGCGGCTCGACCAGCAGGAACCGCCCGCCGGGCCGCAGCGCCCCGCTCACCTCGCCGAGGAACCGGGCCACGTCGGGCACCTCGTGGACCATATAGAAGGCCAGGGCGGCATGGGCCGGCGGCAGCTCGCCGAGGCCGTCGACGGAGCAGGCGTGCAAGATGATGCTCCCGGCCAGTCCGGCTTTCTCGGCACGCGACCGCAGCCGCTCGAGCATGGCCGGTTGCAGGTCGACCGCCACGACACGGCCCTCCGGTCCCACCATCTCGGCCAGCGGCAGGGTGAAGAACCCCGGTCCGCAGCCGAGATCGACGACCGTCTCGCCGGGCGCGGCCAGCCCTGCCAGGATGCGCCGCGGGTCGTGCAGCAGGCGCCGCAGCGGCGTGGCGAGCCAGCCGGCGTGCTCCGCCGAGCAGAGGCTGCCGCCGCCCGGCGTCGCGGGACCCGCGCCCGATGCGGTGGGGCCGGCGACGGTCGGTTCGGGCCGGGGACCTTCGTCGGCGCCGGACGGCACCGGCCTTGGGTCATCGACGGCGCCCGGCGTCATGAGCCGGCCTCGACGGCCTCGGGCGGCACCGTCGGGTCTGTCTCGGCTCCGGCCGCCGATCGCCGGGCGACCTCCTCACGGGCCGCTACGTGGTGCGGCGCCGTGCGGCGGATGGTGACGAAGGCGATCGGGGCCGCCACGAAGAGCATCATGCTGCTGACCCACAGCGTGCGATGCAGGCCGGTGGCAAATCCGGTCTGGAAGGCCACGTGCACCGGCTGTCTGATCGCCGCCGGCATCTTCGTGAGCGCGGCGTCGCCGCCGGCCTTGACGGTGGCCACGATGGCGCCCGTCGTGGAGGCCGGCAGGCGCAGCGCGTGCAGCGTGAGCAGGACGCGATCGGTGACCGGCCGCCACAGGAGGTTGCCGAGCACGGCCACGCCGAACACACTGCCCACCTGGCGCATGGTGTTCGAGGTCGCCGAAGCCATGCCGGCGCGCGCCGCCGGCACGGTGCCCATGATCGCCGTGGTCATGGGGCTCATGATCAGACCGCAGCCGATGCCCATGAGGAGCAGCCAGTACCAGAACGAGTGGTAGCCCGTGTCGGGCTGGACCGACGTCAGGGCGAGCAGTGCCGTGCCCGTCAGCAGAAGGCCGACGGTGATCGGCAGCCGGGCGCCGATGCGACCGACGATACGTCCCGAGAGGATCGCCGCCGTCATGATGCCGAGCGTGGCCGGCAACTGCAGCGCGCCCGCCTGGGTCGGCGAATAGCCCTGCACCTCCTGCATGAACAGCGAGAAGAAGAAGATCACGCCGAAGAACGCGAAGCTCATGATCACGCCGACCATGTTGGCGCCGCTGAACGTGCCGCTGCGGAAGAACTTGAGCTGCAGCAGCGGTGTGCGGGCGCGCAGCTCGACCACGATGAACAGGCCCAGGCCGATCGCGGCGATGGCGAAGCTCGAGAGGATGCGGGCCGAGGTCCAGCCGTAGGTGTTGGCCTCGATGAACGCGTACGTGAGGGCGACGAGGCCGACCACGGCGGTGACCTGGCCGGGAAGGTCGAGGTTGCGCCCGCCGCGGTCCGACGACTCGGGGACGTACAGGAGGGCCATGGTCAGCGCGACCACGCCGACCGGCACGTTGATCCAGAAGATGCTCTGCCAGTGGAAGCGGTCGACCAGCGTGCCGCCGATGAGCGGCCCGATGGCCAGGGCCAGCCCCGAGATGCCGGACCAGAGGCCGATCGCCCGGGCGCGATCGCGCGGGTCGGGGAAGGTGTTGGTCAGGATCGACAGCGTGCTCGGCAGCATGAACGCGCCGCCGACGCCCTGCACGGTGCGCGCGGCGATCAGGAACGACGTCGACGGCGCCAGCGCGCAGAGGACCGAACCCCCCGTGAACAGGGCAAGGCCGCCGATGAACGCCTTGCGCCGGCCGAACAGGTCGCCCAGCGTGCCGCCGGTGAGCAGCAGGCTGGCCAGCGCCAGCACGAAGGCATCGACGATCCACTGCAGGCCCGTGAGGCCCGCGCCGAGCCCGACGGGCGGCGGCTTCTGGATGGTGGGCAGCGCCAGGTTCACGACGGTGCTGTCGAGCATCACCATGAACAGGGCGAAGCACATGCACGCCAGGGTGAGGCGCTTCTTCCTGCGGTCCTGGTCGGTCATGAGTCCCCTCCTGCGTGTCGCGCTTCGGTGCGCGGAGCCGGCCGCGTCGCGGGCGGCGGAGTCTCGCTCTTCAATCCGTTGACGAACGCCCAGAGCAGGCGGCGCTGCTGCTTGCGCAGGCGAGCGGCCGTCGCCGGGCGCTGACGCTGCTCGAGCGTGGCGAGGCCCTGGGCCAGCGCCCAGGCTCCGTAGGTCATGAACTCGGCGTCTTCGGGGTCGGGCATGCTGAAGAGGCCGCTCGCGGCGCCCTCGCGAAAGACGCTGAGCACCGTCTGCTCGAGCTGCTCGTGCTCGGTCGAATGGGGCCCGACCGCGACCGATTCGTGCATGGTGACGACGGCCACGTCTTCGGGGTTGTGGCGGGCGAACTCGAGGTAGGCCAGGGCGATCTCGACGGCGCGTTCGTCGGGCGGCAGCTCGGCGGGCACGGCGGCGAGCGCCTCGAGCAGGGCGCCCATGGCCCGGTCGGCCAGCGCCTTGACCATGTCGTCCTTGCTGTCGAAGTACTTGTAGAGCGCCCCCGGCGAGAAGCCCGCGCGACGCGCGATCTCGCGCAGCGACAGGTCGGTCGCGCCGCGCTCGAGCAACACCTCGCGCGCCGCCAGCAGGATCTCGTCTCGTGTCTCGCGGTGGCGCCGCGCACGGCGCTCGACGAAGTGATCGGCGAGCGCGTCGCGCAGCTCGGCCGGCTGGTCGCCGGCGTGCCGCAGCCGGCGCGCACGGTGGCGTTCGGGTCGCATGGCGTCCTCGTCTTCTTCTTTCCGTGAAACGCCGATCTACGCTGTGACCGATGTGAACGGCGCTTTTCCGCGCAAACGGCGTTTATGCTAGTGAACGGTGTTCACTATAGCGGCGAGGACGTGACGCCGTCAAGCACCGGTCGCGCAGGCTCCCGGCGGACGACACGCGGCGCTTCGACCAGATGATGCGGTGGGGTCCCGCGCGGCCGGCCCCCTCGCTCCGGCTACTTGACCAG